>DVND01000187.1 GCA_018714645.1 Candidatus Avimonoglobus intestinipullorum | reverse complement strand
AAAAATGTTTCACGTGAAACATTTACATTCCAAAATTATGTGATATAATAAAAACAACAGAAGTAAAGAAAACCTTGCGGTTTTCACCATGGTGTTTTTATTGTATCGGTGTGATGCACGGCGATAGGCGCCTTGCCCCTATGATATAATAAAGGATAGAACTTTAGAAAGGATTTACATAGAATGATATGGGTAAAATAATAGCCGTCACCAACCAGAAAGGCGGCGTCGGGAAGACGACGACCGCCGTGAACCTTTCCGCCAGCCTTGCCTATAAAGGCAAACGGATCCTGTTGGTGGACTCCGATCCTCAAGGGAACAGTACCAGCGGCGTCGGCGTGGAAAAAGAACAGATAAAATACAGCCTTTACGACTGTTTGGCGGATTCTGGCCTTATACAAGCTGCCATTATAAAAACCCGGCAGAAGAATTTATCGGTCATCCCGTCAAAAAACGACCTGTCAGCGGCAGAAATTGAATTGGCAGGGGAAAATGACCGGGAATTTATCTTAAAAAATGCCCTTTCCACTGTAAAAAACCAATATGACTACATCTTCATCGACTCGCCGCCGGCATTGGGAATGCTCACGATCAATATCCTCACCGCCAGTGACAGCGTATTGATCCCCATCCAATGCGAATACTATGCGTTGGAGGGGCTGACACAATTGATCAGCTCTATTCAAACTATCAAAAAATCCCTGAACAAGGGGCTGGATATTGAGGGTATTTTAGCCACCATGTATGACAAACGCACAAACTTATCGGTACAGGTGTTTGATGAAATAAAAAACCATTTCCCCGACAAGGTGTACCAGACGGTAATCCCCAGGAATGTGCGGCTTTCCGAAGCACCCAGCTATGGACAGCCTATCTTAAAATATGATATCACTTCGTCAGGGGCGGAAGCATATTTTAGCCTGGCACGGGAATTTTTGAAAAACAATGAAGGATAAGGAGTGAAACCATGGCAAAAAAAGGGCTCGGCAAAGGCTTGGGTGCGCTGTTCACAGAGGAACACATTTCATTGGAACAGCCCGAAAGCGGCATTGTCGAATTGAATATTTCCCAGGTGGAACCAAATAAAAACCAACCGCGCAAAACCTTTGATGCGGAAAAAATTGAATTGCTGGCCGCTTCCATTCAGGAACACGGCCTCATTCAACCGATTATCGTCACAAAAAATAAGAACGGCCTATATACCATCGTGGCGGGCGAGCGGCGCTGGCGCGCAGCAAAAAAGGCGGGGCTCTCCACCATTTCCGCCGTCATCAAAGACTACTCCGACCAAACCATCACAGAAATTGCGTTGATTGAAAACCTCCAACGGGAGGACTTGAACCCAATTGAAGAAGCGATGGGGTACCAATCCCTGATGCAGGAATTTCATCTGACGCAGGAACAAATCAGCCAGCGGATCGGGAAAAGCAGGAGCGCCATCGCCAACTCCCTGCGGCTGCTGTCGCTGGAAGAAGAACTGCAAAAGCACGTTGCCTCCGGCGCAATTTCCGAAGGACATGCCCGGGCGGTGCTGTCACTGGAAGGATATCCCCTGCGGGAATTTTTGATCAACAGGATCATAGAAGAGGGTTTGAGCGTACGGCAGACAGAGCTGCTGGCAAAGGAACTGCAAAAAGGGCCGAAGCACAAAAAAGAACGGCCCGCGGATTCCGCTTATGAAATTGAGCTGAAAAATATTTGTTCCCGCCTGCAATCGCAGCTGGGGACGAAGGTGCATATTTCCCATGGCGCGAAAAAAGGCAAAATTGAAATTGAGTATTATGGAAATGACGACTTGGAACGTATTTTGTCTTTATTTCACATATAACCCAATTTTTTACATATTTCGACAAAATAATGCATTTCAAAATGGCTTTCTGCATGGGATATTACATATAAGGCATATGATTTCCTGCCTTCACGCAATATTTGCATACAGACGCATTTTGGGGCAAATACAGCCATCTTATTTTTTTGAAAAGGAGGGATTTGGAATATGGCAAAAAAAGCGGAAAATAAATCGCTGTTCCTCTATACGGCATTGATTTTTATTGTCGCCATCCTGATTATCCTGCTGGCCTTTTTTGGGCAGAGCAATATGCAGAGCCAGCAGCCGGAAGTATCGCCCAGCGTTTCAGCAGGCGGCGGCATAACGGAAAGCGCCGCGCGGCTCAGTGAAGAAAACCGCGTCCTGCTGGAGCAGGTGCGCGCATATGAACAGGAAAATACGGCGCTGGAGCAGGAAAACCAGGAGCTGGAAACGGCAAACACAGCGGCGCAGCAGCTAAACGCTATAAATGAAAAATTGATTTCCATATATATGTCCATTTATAATGAAGATTACGATGCAGCCAACCAGGCCCTGGCGGAAATTGCGCCGGAAACCCTGACGCCGGCCCAAAAAGAATTTTACGATATTTTACTGATAAAAACAAAAAATTAACGGAGGACGATTATGTTAGACATTAAACTTTTAAGAACCAACCCCGAACGCATTCAAGACGCCTTGAAAAAACGCAACAACGACCTGGACATTGCGCCCGCCATTGAATTGGACAAGCAGCGCCGGGCCCTGCTGGCAGACGTGGAACAGCGCAAGGCGGAGCAAAATGAGATCACCAAAAAAATCCCCGCCATGAAAAAGGCCGGGGAGGATACGGATGCAATTTTCGCCGAAATGCGCGCCCTCTCTGACACCATTAAAGAGGATGACGCAAAAATTGCGCAAATTGACAGTGATCTGCGCAATTTCATGCTGCGCATCCCAAATATCCCGCATGAATCCGTACCTGTCGGCGCAGATGACAGCGAAAATGTGGAAATCCGCCGGTATGGCGAACCCACCGCGTTTTCCTTTGAGCCCAAGGCCCATTGGGACATCGGCACAGATTTGAACATTTTGGATTTTGACCGCGGCGCAAAAATTGCCGGCTCCCGGTTCACGGTGTACCGGGGGCTGGGCGCAAAGCTGGAGCGGGCGGTCATCCAATACTTTCTGGATACCCACACCGAACAGTCGGGCTACACTGAGATCCTGCCGCCGTACATGGTCAACCGGGAATCCATGACAGGCACGGGACAACTGCCGAAATTTGAAGAGGACGCGTTCAAGGTCGTCAACAACGGCTTTTTCATGATCCCCACGGCGGAGGTGCCCGTCACAAACCTGCACCGGGATGAAATCCTAAACGGCGCGGATTTGCCGATCAAATACTGTGCGTATTCCGCCTGCTTCCGGGCGGAGGCCGGCTCAGCAGGGCGCGATACCAGGGGCCTGATCCGCCAGCACCAATTTAATAAGGTAGAGCTGGTAAAATTTGTGGAGCCGGAAACCAGCTATCAGGAGCTGGAATCCTTGACGCAGGACGCGGAAAAGCTGCTCCAGGGCCTGCGTATCCCGTACCGGGTGGTCTGCCTGTCCACAGGGGATTTGGGCTTCTCATCGGCAAAAACCTATGATATCGAAGTGTGGATGCCCAGCTATAACCGTTACGTGGAAATTTCCTCCTGCTCGAATTTTGAAGATTACCAGGCGCGCCGCGCAAATATTAAATATAAGAAAACGCCAAAGGACAAGGCGCAGTTCGTCCATACGCTCAACGGCTCCGGGCTGGCGGTGGGCCGCACTGTGGCCGCAATCCTGGAAAACTATCAGAACGCGGACGGGACTGTCACCATTCCCGAAGCACTGATCCCATATATGAAGACAGAACGGATTGCAAAATAAAAATTGTTTACAGCACAGTTGGTATTATGTA
>DVND01000186.1 GCA_018714645.1 Candidatus Avimonoglobus intestinipullorum | reverse complement strand
GGATATCGTTGTTTCCGACCGGCATGTGCTGTTTGACTTTGGCGCCTATAAGGTGGTGACCCGCCTTTTGGAGGGGGAATTTATCAATTATGCGCCGATCCTGTCCACGCCCAACAGCATCTATGTGAAGGTGGATACCAGAAGCCTGTCGGAGAGCTTAGAGCGTGCCTCTTTGCTCATCAATGACGATATGACGGCAAAGGCGGAAAAGGTGCCGGTGCGCCTGAATATCGCGCTGGATCAGATCGAGGTGACCTGTATCACGGGGAAAGGCAAGGTGCATGACGTGGTTGAGGCGGAAGTGCGCGGCGATGATATCGAGATTGGGTTTAATTACCGTTATTTGCTGGAGGCGCTGAAGGCCTGCGAAGAAGAGGAAGTGAAAATGGAGTTTTCCAACCCCAGAAGCTCGTGCTTTATCCGTTCCCTGGAAGGGGACAGCTATACTTACATGATTTTGCCTGTGCGGCTTTATAATTGACGATTGGGGGGATGCCGCATGCAGGTGGAGCGTATTATTAATTTTGAAATGAATCAAAACTGCTTTTTGGTTTTTGATGAACATGAGAAAATCGGGATCGTCATAGACCCGGGCTGCGAAGGCGCGAAAATCAAGAGCAGGGCGGACGCGCTGGGCGTGCAGGTCCGGTATATCCTGCTGACCCACTGCCATTATGACCATATCGGCGGCCTGCGGGAGTTGCGGGAATTGACGGGCGCAAAGGTCTGCTCTTCCCTGAATTGCAGCATCAATATTCAAAATAAGCGGACGAATGCGTCTTACGGCTTTGGGGATGCGTTGGAGGAAGACCCCAGCGATGTGCTGCTGGCGGATGGGGACGTGCTGGAGGTTGGGGCGCTGCGGTTTTTGTGCATTGCCACGCCGGGGCATACCAACGGCGGCATGTGTTATCTGGCAGAAGGCCGTTTGTTTTCCGGGGACACGTTGTTTTTGCGCAATGTGGGCAGGTGGGATCTGCCAACGGGGAACGAAGAACAGCTCCGGGACTCCATTGTAAAGAAGCTCTATACGCTGGAGGATGAAACCCTTGTGCATCCCGGGCATGGGAACGACACCCAGATCGGGTATGAAAAGAAATTTAACTTATATGTGAAAGCGTGAGGACATGCTGTTAATCCAGAATGGATTTGAATGCGCGTATGAAATGGAACTTTTTATCAAGCTGTTTTTTGATAAAAATGAGGATGTTTATATTTACACAAATTTAGTACATGAAAAGAATCGCATCAACGTCTATACGGAAATTTTGTTTGGGGACGCCGTTTATTTTGAAGATTATAATCTGGATTTCGATTTAACCGGGGCGGACAGGCGGCTGAAAAAAAAGATTTTCACCTGTGCCTGCACCAATTCCTTCTGCCATGCGGCGCAAAAAATCCGGGCTGTCAGCATCCCATGGGGCGTGCTCTCAGGGATCCGCCCGGCAAAATCCGTGCGGCTGCTGCGGGAGGAAGGCAAGACTGCTGCGGAAGCCGCCGCCTTTTTAAAAAAGGTCTATGAGGTGTCGGACGAAAAAATCGAGCTGGCCATGGAAGTGGCCCGCAGCGAAGAACGGATTTTGAAGCAGATCGGCAGTAATTCGGTGAGCCTTTATATTGGCATTCCCTTTTGCCCCACCCGGTGCCTGTATTGCTCCTTCGTATCCACAGATATGCGCGTCAGCGGCAAATATATGGAAGGGTTTGTGGAATGCCTGGTGCGGGAAATTGCCCATACGGGAGCCCTCCTGAAAAAGCATGGGATGTATGCGGAAAATATTTATATCGGCGGCGGTACGCCGACAACGCTGTCGGCAGGGCAGCTTGCGTTGATTTTTGATGCGGTAAAAACCCATATTGGAACCGGGCGGATAAAAGAATATACCTTGGAGGCCGGGCGGCCGGATACGATTACGGATGAAAAGCTGCGGGCGGCGAAACAAGGCGGCGTAAACCGCATCAGCATCAATCCCCAGACGATGAATCAAAAAACGTTGGATAAAATCGGCCGGCGGCACACGCCGGAACTGGTTTATGAAGCATTCCGCATGGCGCGGGCGCATGGGTTTGACAATATCAACATGGATTTGATTGCGGGGCTTCCGGATGAAGCCTTTGCGGATTTCAAATATAGTTTGGATGAAGTTGCAGCGTTGGACCCGGAAAATATCACGGTGCATTCCATGTGCGTGAAGCGGGCGGCGGCGCTGCGGTTTTCCGATACGGAGCTGGCCCAGGCCCGGGTGATGAACCGGATGCTGGGGTATACCCAGAGGTTGATGCGGGAAACCGGCCGCGCGCCTTATTATATGTACCGGCAGAAAAATATTTCCGGGAATCTGGAAAATGTGGGATACGCAAAAACGGGGACGGAATCCTTCTACAATGTGAATATCATGGAGGAGGCGCAGACCATTGTGGCGCTGGGCGGCGGCGGTTCCTCAAAGGTAGTCGTCGGGGACAGGATTGAACGGGTTTTCAATTTTAAAGAGCCGTTGGAGTATATCCGGCGGTTTGATGAAATTTTAGAGAAAAAAGACGCTGTTTTTCGGTTGCTGAAAGATTGATTTTGGAGGAAAACGATGTATTCGGAGGAAATTGTCACAAAAATAATGAATGCGTATGAGGTTTTGCGCACAAAATCAAGGCGGGAACGGGATGAGCGGATCCGGGAGGTCTACCGGCGGGTGCCGGAGATCGAGGAAATCGACATGGAAATTAACCAGAGCGGGTTTTCGAATACGAAAAATATTATGAAAGACCCACAGAACAGCGCGGCTTATAACGCGGCATTCCGGGAACGGCTGGAACAGCTGGAACAGCGGAAGCAGGAGCTGCTCAAAGCGCACAAAATTGACCCCGGTTACAGCGATTACCAATATGCCTGCGCCGATTGCAGGGATACGGGGTTTATCGGGAGCAAGAAGTGCCATTGCTATGAGCAGAAGCTGATCCGGTATGCATATGAGGATGCGAATTTATCGGAATTGATGCAGGAACAGCGGTTTGATACGTTTTCGTTACAGTATTATTCCGCCAGGAAGCTGGTGGATGATGGGATTTCGGAACGGGATATGATGGAAAAAACGGCGGCCCATTGCAGGATGTTTTGCGCGCAGTTTGACACGTACCGCAAGAGTCTGTTGTTTTTCGGCGGCACCGGCGTTGGAAAAACGTTTTTGTCCAGCGCCATTGCAAATGACCTCATTCAAAAAAATAAAACGGTTATTTATATCCGCGCCACGAAGCTGTTCAATATGTATGATGATTATAAATTTTCAAAGACGGACGGCACTTATATTGAAAAGCTGTATGAATGCGATTTGCTGATTATTGACGATTTGGGGACGGAATTTTTATCAAAGACCTCTGTGCCGTTTTTGTTTGACCTGGTGAACGACC
>DVND01000185.1 GCA_018714645.1 Candidatus Avimonoglobus intestinipullorum | reverse complement strand
TACATAATAGTCAATGCCGGATTTTTCCACCCGATATACCGCCGCCAGACTGGACCATTCCCCGACAGGAATCGTTACTGCCTCTGATTCCGCATAAACCAGCTTATTGCCCCGGCGGAGCGTTACAGCGGCATTTTCAGTGTAGCATTGCTCTGAAATCGATTGATCTGCCGTTGCGATTGTCCCCCGGGCATAAATTTCCAGCCTGCCGTCTGGATACACATAAAACAAGGACTGGTAAACGTTGGTGCCGTCTTCTTTTTTCCCAGTCAATCCAAACCGGGTCTTACTCCCCAAGCCCAAGGGCTTTACGTCAAACTGCATAACCACCGAATCCACAGAAGGTGTATCCAAAAACGTGCCGGCCAGATACCGGTCGCCCAAATCTTGATGATCTGTGCAAATCCAAAGAGATGTCCCCTTTTCCGTATCTTTTGCATACAACTGTTCTACATTGCCGTTCAGCCGGCAGGATCCTGCCCAAGGTGCAACGGCGTCCGGGTTTTCCACAGTCATGCCGCCGCCAGTATATCCCTCAAAATCACAGTAAAATCCATCGCTTTTCCCCGCCAAGGCCGGCGCCGTATTCATCACCGCTAAAACTGCGGCAACCGCACCGGCAATCCATTTTTTCTTAAAGCCGATCATTATGCAATCCTTCCTTTCCTTATTCGGATTCATCATATACGATATACGCCACGTCCAAATCAACCGGAATCGTATACGTCCCTGTCGAGCTGGTAAAGACCGTGCCGTTCCCAAACATATCATACAGGACGATTTGATTCGGGAGATCTGTTAATTCCATTTCACCCGGCCCTGTCCGGCTCCAAAAGGCAAGCACACGCTGCCCCTGATTATTTTGAAAACCATATTGCCGGATTCCCCCGTCCCGCGCAGCTTCCCCAGCGCCGCAGCCCGCAAGCAGCTTGCTTGCGGCAGAAACCGCCAAATATGCTTCCTTAGCAGAATCCGGCGACAGATTTCCCTGCCAAGCCCGAATCATGCCATAGTTCTGCTCACTATCGTTGGGGTCATTGCCGTCGTCTTGAAAATCATAAATGAATATTTTATCAAACCTTTTCTCCGCCATATTCATTATCTTCGTTTTCACAATGCCGGCTGCCGCCTCCCGCTGGGACACGTATTGAGGACAGCTGGCCCAGCCGATTTCCGTAATCCAGATTTCACAGCCATAAGGCGCCGTGTCCCGGAAAAAAGTTTCACAGCTTTCCAAAAGCCCTTTCTCGGGATCATCCGGTGCTGCCGGCTGCACATAGGGATGGATGGAAATAATGTCCACACTGCTGCAAATTCCGGCATTTAAGGCCGCTTTGGTGTAATTATAATGGTGAGTATCCCGCGTAAAACACTCCAGATTGGCAGCGATCTTCACCTCCGGATCTGCCGCCCGAATGGCTTCAGCCGCCGCTTTAACTAATTCTGCATACGCCTCGCCCGTATTTTCTGAACTGTAATACCGATTTGTATAGGGCTCATTGAATATCTCATAGCAAGACACCCGCCCCGCAAAATGCGCCGCCACAGCCCCCGCATAATTGGCAAATGCCGCCACAGCCTCGTCTCCCGTCGGAAATTTCCCGTCGGCATACAGCGGGTTTCCGGCTCCCAGGATTAACAGCACCTCCTGCCCTCTGGTGCGTGCTTCATCTACAAAACGATCCCATCTTTCTTGGATGTTCAATACGCCTTTCTCCTGTTCCACGCTGGCCCAGGAAATTTCATCCCGAATCCAGCCCATGCCTGCAGCTTGAATTAAGTCTAAATTACGCTCCACATTGCCCTTACCCTGATTAAAATGCGTGTTTACGCCAAAATCTGTTGCCAGTGCGGCCCCAGCCAACACCCGGGATATGTGATACGTTTGCCTCCGGACATCCCCGCCGGTACCAAGAGCCGACACCGTCAGAGTATATGTACCGTAATCCGGAAGCCGGACAGGACAGGATATTTCTTCCCGTGCGTATTTTTCCAGCTCCGGAAGATACGTTTCCTCCATCAACAGTCTGCCGCTGCCATCTTGCAGGGCAACGCCTATTTCCGCTGTGCCAGCGTGATCCAGCAGGTTCTGAAACTGCACTTTTACAGTCCCCTGTTCCTGGGTAAATATATTTCCCGGCACATCAGAGGCCGTACCCAAAAATTCTATATACAGTTCCTTCCTCCCATATTGTACCGGCCGAATAACCGGCCGCTGGCACTCATCCCAAAAATATAAAACAAGCTCCGCCCCCGGCATATAATCCGGGAAAACGGAAACTGTGGTTTCCCGTTCCCGGGTGACTGTCCCTTGGGACAGTTCAACGCCCGTCAGCTTGCCGTCTGCATATTGCGCGGCAATAAGCGTCCCCTGCCGTACCATACCGGCGGTATCATTTCCCCGGAGTGTCAACTGAAGCTGATATTGACCGGATTGGAGAATATCCGTTTCATCACATTTTTTTCCTGAGTCGTCATACAGGGCAGATTCATAATACCCTTTTGTCAGTTCGGCAGGAGCGCTGCCCAAAAACACCTTCAGGTTGTCAATGTATAACCCTACCTGCTGCTGCTCTTCCTCCGTATGCTGGGAATATTCTTTGTACCGGGCCGTCTGCA
>DVND01000184.1 GCA_018714645.1 Candidatus Avimonoglobus intestinipullorum | reverse complement strand
GTGATAACCTTCTCATTCGTGAAAAAACGTTTTTTCCACAGCCGCGCATAAATAGTGATACACCGGAAGATGCAGCTCCTGAACTTTATACGTCTCCGTTTCAGGGACGCGGATCGTCACATCCGACAGCTCAGACAGCCTGCTCTCCTTTTCCCCTGTGAGCGAAAGCGTTTTTGCGCCCACTGCCTTTGCGACCATTTGCGCATAGACAACATTTTTGGAATTTCCGGAGGTGGAAAGCCCAATGACCAGGTCGCCTTCATTTGCATATCCGTAAACAAGCTGCGCATACACCATGTCCGGGTCAACATCGTTGCTGTAGGCAGATAAAATCGCGCTCTGGCTCACAAGCGAGATTGCCCTCAGCGCCCCCTGCAGCTTGCCTCTTAATGCTTCCGCGATCCGCGCGTCGGCTACGGGCCGTTTTAACAAAAACCCCTTCATCAGCTCGCCTACGATATGCTCGCTATCCGCGGCGCTCCCGCCGTTGCCGCACACCAGGACCTTTCCCCCGTGTTTATAGGTATCAATCAGCAGCTTTTCAGCCTGTTTTATATCCTCCCTGCACGCCGAAAGCGCTGGATACCGCTTTATCAGATGCTCCATTTTATCCATCTCCCATCATTGCAATTGTCAATGCCGCAACATCGCCGATGCTGTCGCCCAGCGCCGCCGGTACGATTGTACATGCCCCCGCCGTGGCCGCGAGGCATTCCGCTCTGACCACCGCTTCCATGGAGGGGCGCAGCAGCTCCTCACATCGTTGAAAAATACTGCCGAGGACGATTCTTTCGGGGTTTAAAATATCGATCAAAACCGAAAGGCCCATGCCAAGCATTTTACCGCAGAAAGCATATACCTCCCGCGCGTCTTCCTGCCCCTGCTTTGCACAGTCCGCAATTGTTTTTGCCGTAATCCCGTCCAGTTCCGCAGGGCTTTCACAGTAGGACACGCGCGCCCCCATCTGGAATTTCGCCCGGGCAAACATCTGCCCGATTTGCTTGATCCCGCCTCCCGAGCAAAAGCCTTCGAATGATCCCGGCTTGCCATAGCCCACCGGGCCAAGCCGCGAAAGTCTGATATGCCCCGCTTCGCCCGCCGCGTCACTGGCGCCCGTGTAAAGCCTGCCATTTAGGATCAGCCCTGCGCCTAAGCCGGTGCCAAAGGTCATAAACACCATATTGTCACAGCCCTTTCCCGCACCGTGCTGCCATTCGGCCAGCGCGCACGCGTCAGCGTCATTTTTCAGGTATGCCGGAACGCCGAAGGCATGCTCCAGCAATTCCACAATATGCACATCATCCCAGCCGGGAAGGTTCGGCGGCGACAGGATGACGCCGTTTTTTGCATCCAGGGGCCCACCGCAGGAAATCCCGATCGCTTCCCCTGCGCCAAGAGCGCGTACCGCATCCACAATCCGCTTATAGGTCTCATCGACAGTTGTTGTGTCGAACTTGATTTTATCTACGATTGCCGCATTTTCGTCGCCGAGAATCACGGCGCATTTCGTGCCGCCAATGTCTATTCCGGTATACATCCCTCTTCCTCCGTATATTCCAAAAGATTGCAAACGCTGCCGTCTGATGATAGCGTTATAATTTCGTTATGTGCCACATCCATTTTATATTCTTTATCGAACAATGTCAACCGCATTTCGGAATTTTTGCCGTCGGCTTCATAAAAACGAAGGATATCGCCGCCGTCCTCACCCTCTTTAACGGCTGTGACAATGATGTTTTCCGCATCCGTATGAAAATAACTGCCCTCCTGGGGGAGCGTGCCGCCATGAAATCCTGTGAGCACTGTATATACACCGATGTTCAACTCATCCGCGCGCCGCTGGGCATGCGCATTGCTCTTATATGGGAAGATGGCATAGGAACACTCATGGACGCCCTGCTCCATATACTCGCAGAGCGCATCCCGGCTGCCATAGTGGTCGGCATATATTGCGCTTCTTAAAACAGTGAGCCGCACCGCGCCGTCCAATACGTCATAACCGTATTTGGAATCATTGGCGACCACAAGGCCGCCCGCCGCAATCCAGGAACCGCATGGTTCCTCGGATTTCTCGGTCTTTCTGGAGATCGCGCCAAACGGGATTTTTGCGGTTACCGCCGCATCCATAACGGGGAAACAGAATTTTAAAACCCTGTGCTTCTCATGGAAATCCACTTTCGTTTTTACCGTCACCATATCGCTGCCGCAGGTAATCGTATAATCGCGCTGCAGCAGCGAATCTGCATACCGGGTCTGCACCCGCATGGTTGCGCGGACCGGCCCTTCCTCAATGATGGAACATTCCGGCGTATCAAAGCTGCCGATTTCTACACCGAGGCACACCTTGTTGTGCGCCCATGCGTCGGATTCCGTTTCATCCAAAACCACTGCGCTGCACGGCTTGCTGATAAGTTCCTTCCCATTTTTCTTGTCATAGAATCGGCAGACGTCGCCGGTGCGCCTGTCAAATTCCACGCGGATGACGCTGTTTTCAAGCGCATATTGCTCCGTCCGCAATTCGTTTTGAAATGCCGCTTCGCACGGCTTTTCGGAAAAAAACCGATAGACCGCATATCCGTAAGGCGCAACCTCCGCAAGAAAGGCGGTCTTGTATTTATCCTCTACATTGGTCTGCTCGCCGCGCACACGCTGGAACGGAATCTCGTCATTGCGGCAATCGGTGACTTTTGTGACCGTCCCTCCGACCTCGACTACTGCCTTTACCGCCCACATATGGGGGTTAAACACCACAACCGGCGTTCCCAGAACCTCATGCTGCCACATTTGCCAATGGTCGTGCGTCTTATAGGCCGGCAGCGATTCGCCCTGCAGGGTATCAATATGCCCGCTGATTTTTTGCAGCGCGGCATGCGTCTCCTGCTCCGTGATGCTCATGGTCTCCCCGTAGAGGTACCCGGCGTCGCGATATGCGCTTTTGATGATGCAGCCGCCCAAAATGTCGTGGAACTGGTTAAACAGCAGATTTTTCCATGCCTTCGTGAGCTTTTTGTGCGGATAATCAGCCTGCACAAGCCGCTTCGCCATAACGCAGAACCGTTCCGCCGCAAGCAGGCTGCTCTCACAGCGCCTGTTGTTTGTCTTAATGAACGTCCCCAGGCTGTAGCAGCCCCTGGCGTGATGCTGCAGCTCATCTGCAATCACCGTCAGGCCGTCCTTGTTAAGATGTTCAAAATAATCATCCGGTGTGGAATACACCATATCCGGGATGTCCAGCTTATTCATTTCGTCAATCAGCCGGATCGTGGGGCCGCCGCCGTGATTGCCCACGCCGTAAAATGCCATGTAATCCCGGTTTTCGCTCTCGGCCTTTTCCTTTATTTCGTGCAGGATTTCAAGACGCGATAAATCAATATTATACACCTTCGGGATACGGAATGCGGTCACTTCACTCCCGTCCGGGCTTTTCCAGCGGAATACATGTTCCTGGATATCGGTTTCCCCTTCCGACGGGCGCATAAAAACGTAATTAGACATCCCGCTTTTTTTCAAAATCTGCGGCAGTGACGCATTATGGCCAAAAGAATCCACGTTGTACCCCGTCTTTGCCATAACGCCAAACTTCTCCTTGAAATACCGCTGCGCAAGCAGCGCATGGCGGGCGAAGCTTTCGCCGTCCGGGATATTGCAATCCGGCTGCAGATACCAGCCGCCCGCAATGTTCCACCGTCCCTCCGCCACCCGCTGCCGGATTTCCTCAAACATCGCCGGATCGATTTTTTCAACCCATTCGTAATATACTGCACAGGCGGATGTGAATTTAAAATCTGGAAAATCCTTCATCCTGTCAAGCGCGCTTCTGAACGTCGCAAGAATCTCCGAAAACCCCTCCTGCCATCTCCACAGCCACACAGGGTCGAGATGTGCATTTCCTATTAAATGTAAATACGCCATAAATTTTTACCCCTCCGCTTGCATATAAGCGTTGAATTTCTCAAGCTGCCGCATATAGCGTTCAAGCGCAAATGCGGGCATCCCACAAAGATAATGATTGTAAAATTTGCAGTTATCAACCGTCCATTCAATGATCAAAAACCGCTGCTCCGAACACGTCATCTCCAGCTTGCAAAGCGCCTTTGACGTATTTTTCCCGATGCAAAACGCCCCTTGCGCAAGCACCGCACCGTCATCGATGTCAAGGACCTTGTATGTTCCCGCTTTTTCCGCCAAGGTATCATTTGCCGCAATCAGCGTATAATTCCAGTCCCGCAGTTCGTCAAACATCAGTGCAAACGGCTGCTGCGCGCGCTTGACATAATCATACGCAAGCTTCTTTTCAAAATAATAGTCAACAAGCGCATTGGATATCTGCGGCCATCCGTCCAGCAGGTTCCACCAGATGACCCCGCTCTTGTTCCGGTCGCAGCGGATGCGTTCGACAAAATATTTAAACGCCTCCGCATGCACAATCTGCGACGCTGTACAGAATTGTTCCAGATCGTCGGGAACCTCCCCAAACATCTGCGCTACACTCTTTACAACAAGCTTTGTGAAATAGGGCCGGTTCCTCTGGTCGGTGGAATGCAGGTTCCACTGTTCATTTTCCGGGTACGGGTAAAGCTTATCCGCATCCAGAAACCTTTTTAATGTCTCCGCGCCCGGGCATCCATAATATCCTGTTTCACTGACAAAATGCGCTTTGGACTGCTTGTAAAAATCACTTTTATAATAATCCCGCGGCCCCCAGAGATGCTCCTCAGGCATCAGCTCTAAGTTTTCGATGGTCTCATGGGTCAGCAGCGGCGAGCTTGGCAAATAATCGCGCTGTGTGTCGTTATTCCGCACTACATTGGGCAGGATTTTGCGCGTGATGACATTCCTCTCCGGCATCCCGCCAAAGCCTCTTGTCAGCACATCGCATTCATTGTCCCCCGCCCACAGGATCAGCGCGGGATGCGTCCTGAGCCGCCGCACAACCTTGATTGCCTCTTCTTCGATCCTGGCGCAGAATGCTGCACTTTGGCTGTACGCCGCGCAGGCAAGGCTAAAATCCTGCCATACCATAATGCCGTTCCTGTCGCAAAAATCATAGAAGCACTCCTCTTCATAAACGCCGCCGCCCCAGCAGCGCACAATATTGCAGCCAATATCCTTCACCAAGGCCAACGCCCGGTCATACCGGTCATGGTCGCAACTGTGGTATGGGGACAGCGGGACCCAGTTCGTCCCTTTACAAATCACCCGCACGCCATTTATCACAAATTCAAACTTCCCGTTTTTGCCGTCGGTGGTATCTGTCCGCACAAGCTTCGCAGTCCTGATGCCCACGTTAAAGCTCTTTTCTGCCACGACCCTGCCGTCAAGCACCACCTCCATACGTGTGTCATACACATTGGACTGGCCGTAACCAAACGACCACCAGAGCTTCGGCGCCGCAACCGTTACATCCGCCCTGCCCAGCTTAAAATACACCTTTTCCGCAGCTGAAAATTCCGACGCGCCGCATTTGGCATGTATACGGACGGATAAATCCGCTTTCAGAAGGTCGTCCGGGATTTCCAGCTCCCACAGGAACCGGATTGCCGCTTCCTCTTCATCAACCGCCAGCATGTGGTAATTGATTTGCCTGATACTGACAAGCTCTTTTTCATAGAGGAACACCTTCCGCCATATCCCCGCCGTGACAGCCCGCGGCATGATATCCCATCCAAAGGCGTGCTGCGGCTTGCGAAGGGATATCCCGTCCACATCCGGGTTCCAGTGCCCCGCGATATTGAACAAATCATACTCCATATGGTTGCTCTCCACCGCCGCCGATTTAATCCGCACAAACAAGTGGTTTGTCCCGCCCGCCGGCGCGGCGTAGCCGGTTATATCAAACTCGAACTCCACCAAGGCATTGTCGCTTACGCCTATGCGGTTCCCATTCAGCCAATACTCCGCAATGCAGTCCACGCCTTCAAACCGCAGTATCAGATTACGGCTGTGCTGCGGCGTGGCAAAGGTGGTTTCGTACCACCAGTCATACAGCTCAAACGCTTCTGCCTCCGTTATATGCATCCCTTTGAAAATATCCCGGGGGAGCCTGCCGGCCCGGATCAGGTCAAGCTCTACATTGCCGGGGACCGCCGCCGGTATAGGGCTTCGCCCCGCAAGCTCCTGCGGCGTTTTTACCGCGCCGCTCTTTTCAATCGGGTAAAGCCGCCATTCATTTTTCAATTCTGTCATTCCATATTCCTCCATTTCCAATATGCCGTTCACGGCAGCTCCCACTGCGAAATCGGCGTATTGCGCATACCGCTTTCCGCGGCGGGTTCGCCATCCGGATAAAGCTTCGCCTCAATATAGCATGCGCCGCCGGCCGTCAGCTTGAGCATCAGTTTATTTTTGTCCGCATCGCTCTCCATATGGGATGTATCCGCAAAAGTGCCCTCTATGGGTTCATCAGCCGCGGCAATCAATTCAAAATCTGCCGCGTTGGTGCAAAAATCAATCCGCAGCTTCTTCCCATTCTGCGTCAGGATCGCACTGTTCCCCTGGATCTCAATTTCCGCATCGGTATGCATATTCCAGTACACCGCAGTGTTTGGCTCCAGCACGGTAAATTCGTCCCGCACCGTCAGGCTGCGCCTGTTATCGCCGATATAAAACCCGCGCGTGACCTGGCTGCACCAGCGGCTGTAGCCTTCGGAATTGTCATAAACGGCGATGGCGGCGTTTGGTGTGCTTTCAAAGCGGAACAACGGCGTATTGGACTCCCAGACAAAATCCTCCTGGGTATCCGGATTGAATACAAGCATGTTATGCCCCTGCGCCCTGCCGCGGTAAACCGCGCTCATGGGCGTTCCCTGATACGTCGCCATATCGGGGCCAAGATCCGTTGCCCAACGCACGCCAAGAATGTCGAATATCCAGTTCCCGCCGTCATAATGCCCGTGGTAGACGTTGTTCTTTCCGCCATGCGCTCCAAAATTCATCCCATTATAGTCGTCCCATGATTCCCGCACTGAGACCATATCCAACCCGTCCGCACTGTAATCCAGCGCAAGCTCCGGCTTTTCGGTCCTGGCTGTGGAATCGTACCATAGCATATCAAACACCGATGGTGTGCGGCTCCGGTTTGTTATCGCATTGTACCGCGTATACGTAAAGGCTTTTTCGCCAAGATATTTCCCAAAAAAGCTGAACTGCGGCGCATTCCAGCTCCAGCCGCCGCTGCAGTCGCTGAAATTGTTCAGTCCCTGCCACGAATCCAGGTATATGGCATAATACGGCGTCAGCCGTACGCCCGGATAGCCGAGCAGCCCGTAATCCGTGCCGCAGGCCGTGCTGAGGGCGCCCACCATATGGGCCAGGTACTGCGTGACATAGTCCCAGTAATTCGCGCCTTCGATCCATCCGCCGTCCGGCTCGAAGCCCGGCAGCATATAGCCAATGCTTTGAATTGCCTTGGACGCCGCGTCAAAGCACGCATCGGGGTAAATATCCGCAAACGCCAGCGCCGCCGCAACCATTCCCCCGTTGACCACGCCGTTGAAGTTTGTGGTGTCGCATACGAAATTTCCTCCCGAAAGCACTCCAAAGCGCTGATTTACATGAAGCTGCCCATAATACGCGCGCCTGATCGGTTCTATACCCAACCTATAGGTACCCGCTTCGATGTAGGCGCGCTGCTGGGCGGTAAATGCATCATACATCCAGTCATACCCAATTGCCGCAGCGAAAAGCGCCTCTCCGGTATCGATTGTGTGGTCGGGATCCCAGTCCGGGAAGCCGCAGACTGCATGAAGTTCCTCCCACGCGGCGTCGGGGTATTTCCTGTCGCCGGTGATCTGCCATGCATAGCCCCAGTATAACATTTTCTGTTTAAATTCCCGTACAACCTCCAGAATATTCTCCTGCGTCCCGTAATGATACGTGCTCACAGGCTCACCCAAATACCTGTCTGCCTCTGCGAGGATTGTGTCATTCCAATCAGAAAATTCCGCATCGGCGGCAATGTCCTCCTTAATCCGCGCAAAATCCGCCGCTGTCGCAAGAATCCGCGGGTGCGCTTCATTTGTTTTTTCGAAATTGCTGCGGATTTCCGCCGCGGAGGGCATAACCCCCTTCATATAGGTTCCCGCAGCGGCAAGCAAGCCTTCATCCGGTTCGATTTTATGTTCCGAAAAAACAATCAGATGGTTTTCCGTATCCTCATAGACATGCAGGCCCACCGCTGCCGCAGCTGCCTTAACCGGAATGGCTTCCACATTTTGATAAAAAGACGGCAGGCTGCCAATCAATTTCTCCGCCGCAGCCCGCGAAACGTACCATTCCCCCTCAGAATAAACCGGGTACCCCGTCGTTTCCTTTGTTCCGTCCGCGTAAACCACGCCGCTTGCGGTGCAGATTGCAGTCCGCCCTTCCAGAAGCCTTTGCGCCCTTGTCCCATCCGGCATGACCGGGACCCAATCGCTGTCAAGGGCGGAAATATCTGTCAGCGGCGTTTTTGACTCATAAACGCGGTAATTGTCCAAAGACAGCTGCGCGTTCTTATTCCCGTTAATCCAAATCCTCGAAAAGCGCGGCGTTACAAATCTGCTGTTTGAGAAGGGAACGTTTTCCGCAACAAGCGCATAATCAACATAAAAATCAAAGGTCCTGCTTTTCATATCAAACGCCGCGGCAAGATTGTACCACCGACCGCGTGCAAATTCATACGCCGTACCGTCAGACAACTTCAAAACGCCCGTATTGTCGTTCTTGCGGGAAATGATGCCCACGCTCAAATCCTGCCGTTCCGTATTCGACACGGTGTCACGCAGAATTGCCGGATAGATATCCGAGCCCCATTTGTCAAACCGGAAATCCGCCTGCATCACTAAATTGTTTAATTCGGTGGTGTAATTCGTGTCAAGATGCATATCGTCGCTGGAAGACGTCTGGTCCAGGTATAGATAGCTGTTCCCGGCTTCAGATTTGATTGCGGCGGCATTGGATTTTGCCGTTACGGTCATCTCGTGAATGACGCTGGCTGACTGCGCATCCTCAAAATCATTGTTCAGCAGAACCGCCGTCCCCATAACCTCCACATCCGTAACCGTCTCTACCTGCCCGGAAGGTTTTTTATACTGCGCCGGATAAATCATCAGCTCCATCGTTTCGATATTTTTCCATATATATCCCTTCAAAACACTGTACCCCTCCGGCACATCCATACTGACTTCTTTGACGTATGTACCGGGGTTGTTAAACCGGCTCATTTTAACGCTAAGCAGCTGCCCGGCATCATCGTAAGCCGCTAAAACAGCAGCAAGCTTATCCGGATGGCTCCCGCTGTTGGTAATATTGACCGCAAACACCGCCTTCCCACCGTCACAGGAAATACGCGGGTTCGTTGCCAAAAGTTCTCCGCCGCAATAATAATGCCCGGTGAGCAACTCATTATCATAAACAAGCAGCTGGAACCCCTGCTCTATGAGCGTCAACAAATCGGTTATTTCGTTGCCGCTGTGATCCCGCATCTCAATTTGTGTGCCGTGATACAAGGATGCGTTCAGCATATCAAGCACACATGCATTGTTATAATTGAGAATCTGGTTCCCCGACAGCGTATAGCGCTCCAGCTCAAGCGCCGGGACGACGGAATGGCCCTCCGCAACCTGCACCTCGTCCAGATAGATTACCGCATCTGCGGCGCCGGCGGTATAAAACGGCTCTATCCGAAAAGCGGTTTTCATGGAAGAGGTTTTCGTGTCCACAATCCGTTTATAAAACACATCATTTACATACACGTCCATTTTTTTGCCCGGCGTGATATGCACCGTCACGCGGTTCCATCGCTCCGCAGCCAGCGCCGACGCCTGGATCCGAACCGCGTTGAACAGGAATGCGTCGGCGCTTCTGGCATACAGCCGCACGTCCTCTATTCCTGAAACCGGGTAAACCTCAAAAGTGACCGTACAATTTTTCTGCTGCGCCCCTGCCTCATAGAGCAGGAAGGACACCGGCGTGCTTTCGGTATCCGCGTGCACAGGCGTCAGCTCCAGCGAATTATCCGCCGCAGGCTTCCCGCCGATTCCAGACACCACGCCGCCTCCGCTGCCAACGGCGGACAGCGCCTCAAAGCTGTCAAGCGCATTGATTTTCAGCGGCCCCATGCCGGTATACGTCCCCTGTACGGGCGCTGCCTGCGGCGAACCTGTAACCGTAACCGTAATATTATGCTGTGCTGTTTCTCCAAGATTGTTCGTTGCATAAACGTTTATTACATGATTGCCCGCAGGCAGGGTTGAAAGGTTCACTACCGCCTGCCCGCTGTTATATTCTTCGTACAATTTTCCATCAATGCTGACACACAGCAGTTCTATCTCTGCCCCTGAAACCAGCGTGTCTACATAGACCTTCTCCAGCATGCTCCGGGAATACGTCCCATCCGTTATGGAACAATAGACGTATGGGCGGGTATCAGCTGCCACAGCAATATAATGCGGGGCATGCATGTATCCAATCACGTCTCCGGGCGTTGTGCTCACCGGGGAAAACCGCAGCGCAGCGTTGCCCTCATTGATCCTTGTATCCTCCATGCTGCGGAACAGGCGGCCATTTATATAAATCTCCATCCTGTTGTCCACATATACAATTGCCTTGATCTGCTGCCAAGTCCCGGGTTCAATTTGCTCCGGCTCCACGGTTATGCGGTTGAAATAAAAGTCATTGCCCCGCACATACAGCCCTAATCCCGAAAAATGATCCGTGGGGTAAAATTGAAACGTAAAAATCTGAACGGTATTTTTGTCATAATCCAGATTAAAGCTCAAATCATTTCCGCCCGCCACGATTTCGGCGGAAAGTGCATCGGCTGCAAGCCCGCCGATACCGCCTACCGTATCCCCTATATATGTAATCTCAGAAAAATCCACCGCCCGGTCTGTCTTTGCGGTAAGTTCCTCAGACAGCGCCGCCGGGCAGGGGATACCGGATAGCAGCATGACGCATAAAAGAGCAGAAATCAGTCTGTTTTTCATTCATAGCACCTCGCCAAAGTTCAAAATATCAGGCGGAGAACACCGCTCCGCCTGATATTTTTCTTGGTATTAATCACACATAGAATTTCAATTCATACAGATCGCTCTTTTCAATCAGATCGCAGACGATCTCCGCCAGCTTCTCCGCGCCGACCTGGTTAAAGTGCACCGTATCGCCGACGCAATAGTACGCCGCCGCCTCTTCCGGCGTGAGCGTATCCAAAAACGCCCTGTGTTCTGCGCCCACATCCAACACGGTGACGCCCAGGCTTTCACCCAGCGAAATCATCGCATTGCGGTATGGATCAACGGCGTCGTCGGCAATTTTGCCGTCCGATCCGTAATTATTCGCGCGCGTCGACGTGAGGAATACCGGTGTAACATCCTTTTCCTGCGCATCTTGAACGAACGCCGTCAGGTTTGTCCTGTACTCGTCAACGGTGACGCCCCTGTCGTCTGTCATGCTGTCATTATGCCCGAACTGGATGAACACATAATCGCCCTGCTTCGCATCTGCGATGAGCGCATCCCAATCAGAAGCGAAGGTCTTTGTGCTCTTGTTCATAATGGCACGGTTATCCACGGGGATCGACACGTTGTCCTCGAACACCATCCCCCAGCCGACAATGTCCTCCAGCGAGGACTGCGGATTGCCGGGCTTGGTGTAATCCTCACAGGTGGAATCGCCTGCAAGATACAGGGTCGGGGTTGCATTCCCGTACAGATAATATTCCGAATTGGCCTTCACAACCGCAGGCACAACGCCATTGATCATTACATACAAATCCATGTCGGAATCGTTTGTGACCTTTTCCGCTGTCCAGGAAAGCGCTTTTGTTGCATTGACATAGTTTACCACGTCAATATTCGGCGCAATCCATACGTTATTGTCAATGGCCCGTTCGATATAATCGGCAATGTACGCAAGGGAACTGTCATCCAATTCATATGCGTGCCCCCAGATGGAATACAGCTTCAGGTCGTCGCCGGCGGCGTTGAAGAACGTATCCGCCAGGCCGGGAATCGTATTAAAGTGGCCTGTTGTTTCCCATGCCATAAAATTTTCAGGGATTGTAAATGTCCCAGTCGTTCCAGTACGCCTTGCATATTGGATGGTGTCGCTTGTCATCACATAGTCTGAAATTTCCTGCGCCACCTCTTTGTCAACGCCGCTGTAGCTTTCGGCGTAAACGGTGGGGTCATTATACGCCCATGCCAGGCCGTTTACCGTGCCTGTTCCAAAAACAGCCTCAAGCTCGCTCTTCCCATCCTCAATCGCCTGGATAAATTCCGCCGCAGTTGCCACATATACGCTCTCCGGGCCCACGGCAAAATTGGAGTCGATATGCGGATGCCCCTTGATGTGGTTTGCAATTTCATGCCCCGCATATCTGGCGCGGAGCACCCCCGCGTCAAGGTTTTTGCACGCGTTCTGGTCGGAGATCAGATTGAATGTCCCCGAAACGCCGTATTCGTTGAACACGGCAATTAAATCCGCATCGTTCTTGGTATTTGCATTGTCAACGCCGTCGTCAAAGCTGAAGGTTGTGGCCTTGTCTGTAAAGCCCGGAAACCGGGTGCTGACGCTGGTGATTGTTTCGGTATTTGCGGGCGTGAGAACCACGGCCTCCGCAAGCAGCGGCTGCATCGTATCCTCATCCCACAGCATCACCTTAACGGTCGTCCCCGCTTCCCCTGTCACGGCCAGCGTCGCTTCCACAACCGCCTCGGATGCCTTATACTGGTCAACCGCGCCGGCCAGCTGTGCGCCGGTTGAAACAGCGGCGCCTATCAGCCGGTTATCCGCCGAATACTGCGCAATGATAATCTGTTCCGGGATGTCCGCCGTGTATGTGGTGTATTCCGCCTCTGCGCTGACATTGCCTGCCGCAAATGTCCCGTTTGCGGCCTGCCCGTTGGAATATACGCGGAACGCCGTCCGCTCATAGCCCGTACCGGGTGCAAAAACGTCGTAATACAAATAGTCCGTCCCATTGGTAAATACAACGACGTTGCCGGTTTCCATAACCGCGCCGTCCGCTGCCTCAGCCGTCATTGTCCTGTCGGTATAAGCCCGCACCGCGGTTACGCTTTCATCCATATCCAGATAAGCCATCACTTCGCCCACGGTCGCGGTGCCGTTGGTGTAAAGCTCCTTATCCGCAATGACTGCATCCACCACCGACGGATCCGTTGAACCCTTCACCATGTCCGCGGCCGGCGTATAGCTCTTGGGCCTGCCGTAGCCGATATAAATGTCGTCCACATAGAATGCGCTGTCCACATTGCCTTTCGCGCCGATGTAGTAATCAAACCGGAACCGGTTATATCCCGCCAGCGTATCCTGATACTGGCCCGCATATTCGCCGTTTACATAAAATTCTATAATCTTGGTCGGATTGATTACCATCTCCAGCCTGACCCATTCGCCCGGGGTATAGGAAATGGTCCTGCCGGTGTCGACCACTTGGACGCGGTCGTGATAGACGTTGATCTCATCGCCGAAGCTGCCATAGCCCAGCTGGAAGCGGAAACGCCCGTCATTGTTCGGGTCGTCCACCAGCACCGACAACGCCAGAGTCAGCGTTTCCGACAGATATTGGTCAAAACTGTACCCCAGCTGGTCGGTTCCGATGTTGAACCACGGTGCATATGCATTATCCAGCGTTTCACCCTCGGCGGTCTTTGTGGAAATCTTGATGCTGGAATCGTCTGCACTCCTGCCGGCAACACCGGTCTCTGTGGTTGAGGTGGTCTGCGCCCCGAAATTCGCATACAACCGGTCGACATTTTGCATGGAAATAGGAGCGTTTTCACCCGTATTTGAATAAATGGCCGTCCTTGTGTCGTTAATATCGCCGAAAGGAAGCGTAAAGGTCGTACCGCTCATTCGGGTAACTTTCAGTTCACAGTCCATCAGCAGGTCGTCCGGCGAGGCCTGCGCGCCGTCCTTCAGCACCTCAATGTTCTGATAACCGGTGCCCGTCCATGCGCCCAGGCTGCTGACCCTGGCGGACGCGGCCGCGTAGGCGCTCGTATCGGCGACGTAAATATCGGTATTTTCATTCTGGATGTTCACGATGCTGTCGCCGGAGAGCACCTGGTACCGGACGTTGTCAAAATACGTCACGCAGCCCGGCACGAATACAGCATGCGCTTCATCAACCTGCAGGTAAAGCCAGTTGAAAACGCCCTGGTCCAGCACCTCATGCTCCGTCCTGCCCATAAACTGCCCGTTAAACCAGGACTTGATGACCGTTTTCCGCCCGGTGGCCTCGTCCCCCGGCCGGATCTCAAAGTCAAAGCTGTACCATGTTTCCGATTCTATTCCTGTGGCGGTGGGTACGCCTATGTATTTGGTGTCTGCTAGTCCAATGCCGTCGCCGCGGGCCCGGAACAGCTCCACTCTGTCACTGTTACCATTGCCGCGGAAATACACAACGCGCAACCGGAGGTCTGTGGCGTCTATCGCCATATCAAAGGACACGTTGATCACATCGCCCGGAGAAAGCTTATCTGTGCCTGTGCCCGGAAGAAACTGCAAAGTGGTCTCGCCGGTAGCTTTTTCCGTTTGGCTGTTGAGCTGAAGGGCCATGTCATCCCCTGCCTTGCCGTATACGCCCCCGGTGACCGCAATATTTTCATCGGACTGCATGCTGTTCTGATTATAGCGGATTTGGTTCCAGCCATCCTTCGCGTCCTGGAGCGCGGCGTTGCTGGTCGGCCCTTCGGAGAGCTCCTGGAAATCCACCGTATAGTCACACTTCGTCATCGACGTGGCTTCCGCCGGTTCCCGCACCTCTACGGAAAGGTTGTCAATGCAGGTGTAGTCCCCTTCGGTGAAAACGTTATGCCAATTGGATTGGATCACGCCGATCCGTTCGAAGATCCCCTTCGTCAAATGGGTTGTGGATGCGGCATAGCCGATGGGCTCCCCGTCGACCCACGCCTTGACGATTGTGACGTTGTCCGCCCCTGTGGGGATGATCTCATACGAGAAATTGTACCATGTGTCCGGCTCCATAAGGCCGTCGTCGGTGGGCATCTTAAACACCGTCCCGCCAATGCCGATGCCGTCGCCCCTGTTCTGGAGCAATGTCAGCTGCGCGGCGCCCGCCGTGCTGTCAGCTACATATACATACCTGCTGGTATTATTATCGCTCACAGCGATATCAAAGGAAATATGCAGGCTCCTGCCGGCAATATCCCGATCCGCCGCGCCGATTGTTCCGATCAGGTTTGCCGACTGCCCATTCGTCGTTTTTTCGCCGGTGATTTTCATGTATTTGTCGGCGGCGTCCTTGCCGGTGAGGCCGCCGGCCGCGATCTCATAACCGCTTGTGGGCTCGTAGCTGTTTTTAAACAGCAGCTGCAGCGCGTCGAAGCCCTTTTTCGCCATATCCACCAGCGACGCGGACGTCTGGCCGACGCTGAGCTCTTCAAAATCGACCGTCCAATTTGGGAGCGCGTCGGCCGCACCCGCCGTTTGCGGCAATGCGGTAACGGTGCTTATAAGCATCGCCAATGACAAAAACATGGATAAGAATCTTTTTTTCATAAGAAACCTCTCTTTCTCTTTTATTTTTTGCGTGGTTGCAGTCTGTAAAAGCGTTTCCCTCCTTTCTGTGGTGTTCTATATCCAAACGGTGCATCTGCCGTTTAAGACGCATTGTTTTCGCAAAGGAGAATGCAGTACGGGTTTTGAATCGAATCCCATACAGCCGCGCGCACCGTTGCCCCGGCGGAATAGCCTTCCATCGCCTGACTGATGGTGTTTTCGCCCGGCCTCAGGGTAATCCGCCGCACGCTCCTGCCCGTCAAGACATTGTCCTGATACATGTTCATGAGCACATACACGTCGCAGGCCGACGTCCCGCCGTTATTTAGCACCGCGCTGAATACGCCGGATTCCGAAACCGCCGCGTCTGACGCGGTGATTGGGACGTAGGCCACCTGGAACCTGGCATACAGCTTCTCCTCGTAGAGCTCGCCGCTGCCTATGACAAGGTTTTCCGCTGTTACCAGCTGATAGCTGCCCTCCTTCAGGGGCTCCGCCAATTCGATGGTGATGCTGGTGTCAGCGGCGTTATAAACCGCATCCACGACCTCCGCGCCCGCCACGGAGAATTTGGAAGCATAAACGCTCACTTCCGCCAGCGGCGCATTGAAATAAGCCGTGAAGGTATTGTCCTTCGCCGATACGATGTTGTCGCCAAACCCATTGGGGGATGTAATTTTGTAAATGTATGGTACGTCGGAATAGGTCGTGACGGTCATATTGTCCAGCGCGAAGAAATTGTTCGGCACGCCGTAAAGCTGGGAAATCATCCTGATCCAGTTTGCGGAGCTGCCTTCCGGACATTTTATTTCCGCCGCTTCGATCCCCAGTGTCCCGTCCACATGCATATCATAAGTATTTTCCTTCATATCCAGATCCAAGATGACGTGGTGCCAGGTTTTATCGCTGAACGCGCAGTTTTGCGAGTTATCGGGAGAGTACATCCGCGAATCCCGGAGCTGGAACAGCGTGGAACGGTTGTTTGCCGCAGTTGCAAACATGGCGAACATCGTGCCGTCCATACGTTCCACATACATATCAAATTCCAAAACCACCCTTGTGTTGCAGTTGGACAGCGGGATTGATACCCAAGGCCCCTCCAGGGAGACATCGTTTTCCCCGTCGCAGCCCAAAAGCACGCTGTTCCCAAATTCAGGATTGATTGTCTCATACCGGATATATCCGCGGCTATTTGTAGCTGAGCCAACATTTGCCGAGTTTTCATATGTATTGGAATATACCACCGCTTCAAGCGTCCTGACGACCGTGATGCTCAGCTCGAGCACAGCGCTTTCGCCCAGATTATTCTCCGCATAAATGCTGATATCGTGCGCACCCATGGACAGGCCGGAAAGGTCTATCGTATTTTCCGTCCCGGTGAGGCTGGCAAACCTTGTTCCATCAACGCTCAAGTGCCCCTCTGCCAGCGTCGCCTCCGACATTCTGACCGTCACCGTCGCGGCGGTAATCGTGCTGCGTTCATAGCTTTCGCCGTCCACCAGCGAGGTCTCAATCCGCGGGCGCGTATCCGCCAGCGAATTGACCGTAATGGTGTTGCTCTGCGCTGAAGAATTATAATTGTCCGTCACAATGGCATACACTTCATATTCGCCCGGCGCAAATATGTGCGACAGTTCATATGGCGCCTGCGTATCCACACTTACCGATTCCCCGTCCACAAAGAACTCCACCGAAGATACCCGCTCATGCACCGAAACATCTGCGGAAATCACCGCCGCTTCGCTCTCCGTCACCTTTTCGGTTTCGCATGCAATCGATATGCTCGGCGGTGTATACCCATCCGGCAGCGGCATTTCCACGGTGTAATGGGGATTGTGCATATATCCGCGTACACCCGTTCCCGTTCCGGCCACCGCCATTCGTAACGAGGCCTCGTTGGAATCGTTCACTTTTTGATCCGACATCTCATACCGGAGGCTGCCGTTGATATAAATCTCCATCGTCTGTTCAACGCTGACCCGCACGCTGATCTCATTCCATGTATCCATATTCAAATCAGCGGCGTTAATAGTCCTTCTATTGAAGAAAAAAATGGATCCACGTACATAAAAGCCCATACTGGTAAAATCCGATGTTGGATACAGCTCGAAGCTGAGGGTATGTATGGTCTTCGATTCATATGGCGTGAAGGTAAAAGACCTGTCGTCTGTATTTTCACTGAGTTCCACGCTCATGTCCTCCGCGTCCAGCCCGCCGATGCCGCCGACAAGGTCGCCGAGATTGGAAATCTCGGCGAACTCTACGTCGCGGTCAGTTATCACTGCCGTATCAGCAGCCAATACGGGGATACACCCCATTCCTGCTGCAAGGAGCAGGCTCAGGATCAATGAAATAAGTCTGTTCTTCATTTGCTGTCCTCCTTATTTCTGCGTCAAAATGGCAAATTCTCTTACGCCGTTCCAGGTATTGACCGTATTGCCCTGTCCGATGAACCGGACGTATCTTGCCTGGACGCGGCTTTCCAGCGGTATCAGCTCATAATCCTCGGTGGTGCCGCAGCTCGCGCCGGAGAATACCTCCGTATAGTATTCGCCGTCGAGGGAGACCTCCACATCAAAGCTGTAATTCCGCTCATCGCCCCATTCATATGCAATTGCAATCGCGTCGATATCCTTTACGGAGCCAAGGTCAAATACCGCATTTTCCCCTGCCCCCTGCGACGCCCAGCGCGTCCCCAGGTCGCCGTCAAGCATATTCGCGCCGAAATTCTGTTCCTCCGGCGTTGAGCTTACCGTGAGTTTATATACCACATTTCTTGTCATTCCGAACAAATCCTCCGGATATTTCAGTTCGGAATACTTAATGGAATAGATGGTCTTATAAAGGCCATTGCTGTCATAGCCTGTGACGGTGGTCACTTCGTCCAGGCTTTCCGCCTGGTCAATGACAACGGTTCCATTGTCGGAAGCGGCTGTGACAACCGGTACCGGGTTCCCCTCCAGAACGCCTATCGTGTAGGACGTCACTTTCGGGTTAAAGCCATCCAGCGGTTCGCCGTCAACCATGATGCTGCTGACGCTGAAATCCCCGCGTTTGATCAATTCGCCCTCCGGAAGCGTCCATTCCGCAATCGGCTTATTGATCATACCGCTTTCTGAAGCCGGCTCGCCAACCGCCGAAAGCTTCGCTTCGATATAGGTCGACCCGCTGGCTGTCAGCTTGACCATAAGCCTTGTTTTGTCCGCATCGCTGGTGGTTGAGGGCGTGTTGTCCAGCGTCCCTTCAAACGGTACCGCCGGCGTCGCTATAATCTCAAAATCCTCCGTATCGGATGCAAATTCGATCTGCAGCAGCTTGCCGTTTTGTTCCAGTATCGCTTTATTGCCCTGGATTTCAACATTGGCGGCCGTCTGCATATTCCAGTACACTTCCGTGCCGCTCTCAATCACTGTGAATTCGTCGCGCACGGTGAGGCTCCTCCTGTCATCGCCCACATAGAAGCCCCGCGTCACGCTGGTGCACCACTTGCTGTACCCTTCGGAATTGTCATACACCGCAATCGCACCCTTTGGAGCGCTCTCAAACCGTACAAGCGGCGTACTGGACTCCCAGACAAAGTCCTCGTTCTCATCCGGATTAAATACGAGCATATTATGCCCCTGCGCCCTTCCGCGATAAACGGAACTCATGGGATTTCCCACATAAGTGGCCATATCCATGCCCAAATCCAGGGCCCATCTTTCACCCAACAGGTCAAATATCCAGGTGCCGCCATCGTAGTGTGCATGGTATACGTTATTCTGCCCGCCATGCGCGCCGAAGTTCAGCGAATCGCTCCTGTCCCAATCCTCCCGGATGGATACCATATCCAGGCCGCGGGCGTGGTAATCAAGCGCAAGGCTCGGCTTTTCATTCACAGCGTCTGCGTCATACCAGAGCATGTCAAACACCTGCGGCGAGCAACCCCTGTCCTTAATGGCGGTATACCGCTGATAGCTGATGGCCGGGTCGTTCTTGTATTTTCCGAAGAATGCGAAGCACGCCGAATCAAAACTCCCCGGTTCCGTATCGCTGAAGTTGTTGATCCCCTGCCAAGAGTCAAGATACATCGCATAATACGGCGTGATATCAAAGCCCGGATGGGTGAGGATCGCGTAATCGCTGCCGCAGCTGGTTACCAGCGTACTGATGAGGTATCCGATATACTCCGATGAGTACGTCCAATAGTTCGGGCCTTCCTCCCAGGCGCCGTCCGGCTCGTACATCGGGAGTACGTAGGTAAGGCTCTGGATGGCTTTTGACGCGGCGTCAAAGCACTCTTCCGGATACACGCCGGCAAACGCCATCGCCGCCAGCACCATCCCGCCATTGACAACCTGGTTAAAGTTTGTGTTTGCCGTGACGAAGTTTCCGCCGGAAAGTGCGCCAAACCGGTTTTCCACATGCAGCTTCCCGTAATACGCGCTCCGTATCGGCTCTATGCCAAGCCGGAGGGTGTTTTCTTCGATAAACTTTTTCTGTTCATCGGAAAGCACGTCGTAAAACCAGTCGTATCCAACCGCCGCCGCAAACATCGCCTCTCCCGTGTCCAGCGGATGCACCGGGCACCAATCCGGGAAGGAACAGCAGGATTCCAGTTCCTTCCAGGCATATTCAAAATACTTCCGGTCGCCTGTCGTTTTCCAGGCGTACCCCAGATACAGCATTTTTTCCTTAAAGCTCCGCGCAACTGCCAGGATATTGGATTGCCCGCCGGTGTCACTGGACAATTTGTAAGTATCGATCTCTTTATTCAAAAGCGTATCCGCTTTTGCAATGACCTTTTGATGCCATGAGGCAAATTCCGGGTCTGTTTCAATGTTTCTCTTAATCATCTCAAAATCTTCAGCCGTTGCAAGGATCCTGGGATGCACGTCGCCGCCGTTGGCATTGAAATCCGCCTGGAGCTCCTCTGCGGTCGGCAGATAGTTCTTCATATAGACGCATACATCGTCTAAAAGCTCCTCATCCGCCTTAAATTCGTTTTCTGAGAAGATTAAAAGATATCGGTCCGCATCCTCGAACACCTTCAGGCCCAGCGCCTCAGCCGTTTGCTTGACGGGGATTTTCTCACCGGTATCCGCTGCCTCAAGCCCCGGGAACAGCTTCTTTGCGGTTTCATAGGAAACATAATACTCCCCGTCCGCCTCTTCGGGCATTTCGGACAGTTCCTTCGTACCGTTGGCGTAAATAATGCCGTTTCCGGTACACATCGCCGTTTTCCCGTCCAGCAGCGCCTGCTCTCTTGTCCCGTCCGACATCACCGAAACCCAGGTGTCCTCTATTACGCCCATATCCTGCGTCGGTTCCCGCGCCTCATACACCCGGAAGTTATCAATGTCAAGAACCGTGGAGGTGTCATTGCCCACCACCCACAATCTTGTCAATCTGGGCGTATAGAAACTGCTGTTGAAGAATGGGACGTCAACAGCTACAGGCTCATAATCCACATAGACCGTGAGTGTGCGCGTCGGCATGGAATATGCAACTGCAAAGTTATACCATCTGCCGGTTTTAAATTTATACGGCGCAACGCCGTTTGTCATCGTAAACGTCCCGTCTTCCCCAATTGTCCCCACAGACATATCAGCCTGGGAAGTGCTGGATACGTTATCCCGCAGCAGCGAGAGATGGATCGTCGCGCCGAATTTTTCAAACCGGACATCCGTCTGCGTAATCAGATAATTCAAATCATTGGTGAAGTTGACGTCGGCATGTGTATCGTCTTCGGAAATCTTGCTTATTTTGAGGTACATCCCCCCGTTTTCCGCACAGACATCCACTTCATTGTTCTTCTTGTTGATCCCAAGTTCATTGACTGCATAGCTGCCTGCCGCCGTCGGGGCAAGGGGCCCTGCCGGCAGGTCGTCAAAATTATTATTGGTTAATACAGCGGTGCCCATGGTTTCCGGGACGTCAATGATATCAATTACCTCATCATTGTACTCTGTTTCGGTAAACGTGCGGGCAACATTTGTACCGCTGTAAGCCCTGATGTTGTCCAGATACACCTCTGCGGCCAGCGTCTCCCCGGAACCGAAAGCAAACCTGATTCCGGACGGCTTAAAACCGCTGGTCTGAAAATACCATCCACTTAAGACGCATCTGCCGTTTATGTACACAGAATATTCCTCATGAACCGTATCTGCACATATTGCAAAGCGGTTCATGGTATCCAGCCCAAAGTTGCTGAGATGCTTGCCGTCGTACGTTTCAACTGCGCCGGCAGCGGTTATTTTCAGCACGGCCGATTCCGCGCCGGCGGCATTCAGCATGGAAACCGTCACATCCGAACGTTCAACTGACTCCTTTAAATCAAACGCCAGCACCATGTTATCGGAAGTGTCGCTCCAGGTCGCGGAAATCTTGCCCTTTGCCAAGCCCGTTTTGACCAAAAGACCCCTATTCCGCTCCGCAACGTCGCCCACATACGGCGTTGTGTTTTCCGCGGTGACCGACGTTTCTGTTTCATTTTCAGCATAGCCGTTGAAATCTTCATAGAAAAACACCGTATCGTCCGTTGCCGCAGCAAGGCCGGAAACGGCCGGAAGTGCCATACAGAGCGCCAAAAGCATTGCCGTTAACCGTTTTATATGAACCTTCATTCTGTATTACCTCCTTATCTTGTATAAACGATGAGGGAAAGTGCGCCTAAATCCCTTTGCCGCAGAAGCAGCACGTCGCCGCCGCTGCCGTTGTTTGAAAAGGTTTTAATGTCGCCCAGGGTTCCTGTTTTAATCGTCTTGTCGGTCAAATTGACGATGGCAATGTTGTTCGTGTTGACAATGAAATTCCGCAGCCTTGTCATATCATACCAGCCGGTTGGGGAATCCGTCATGTACACCCATTGCCCTTCAACGGAATATGCCCTTCCGAACTGGTACCCCACGCCCACAACGCCTCCGTTGAAGATTGCGGTTGACGTATTGTTCTTTGCAAACACATTTTCATTGGCGTCAAGGTCGCATTCCATCTTCTTGATGATCCCATTCTCCGCTGTAAACCGTATGACGTCGCCAAAGCCCAGCGTTTCGCCGGATGCCTTTGTGACGGCCACTGAATCGTCTATGTAATAGGAAGTAAACTTACTGTCCTGCCAGCCATAGACGATATACATGACCTCTTCTTCCTCCTCGTTATATTCCTGCGTTAACGATTCAATTACGAAGGAAGGCGCCCGGCCTGCAATTTCCGGCACAACATCATCAGAACGGACGACAACCGCGCCCGCCGTCCCGGACAGGCCCACATCATAAACCGTCATCCCGCCGTATGTACCGTCGATGAAAAAGCTGTTTCCCGTGACAATGTAATCCTCCGCTGTTGCAGCACTGGGCGGGATCACGAACACCTTGGTTGATGAAATGTTAAAATATGGGTACATGGCCGCCATATCGGGTTTATACTGGAAGGTGTCCTGCGCAAATATACATTTTGTCAAACTGTTGTCCTCCGGTTTTTCCGCTGTCACGATCCCATCCTGTTCTTCCGCGGTGTCAACATATTTCAGCAGCCCATCCGCATCTGTCCGATAGCGGATCAGCTCACTTTCGGCAAATGCCAGCATATAGGAATATGCTGCCTCCTTTTTATATGAAGAACCGTCCATACGGACCCTATCCGCCAAATTCAGCGTCAAGTTCTCGCCGTCTTCGGTAAACATGCGTACAATGATGTTTGTATAATCCTCCTCAGACCGCACAATCCTGTACACATATGCATATTTCATCTCCGTCGCATCTAATTCAAAGCTGACCAGCTTCCCACTCTGCGACAATACAAACGTCCCGCTTGTGCCCATTACAACCTTGTCGGCATAATACGTATCATAATAACTGGTTGTCTCATATAGGACATCGTCAATGTATACGCCGTCGGCAGAAGTTGAGGATATAACGCCCGATATCCGCTCGCTCAGCTTATAAGCAGTTATGATTTTCCCATCTACAGATTTGTATACTTCATATACATCGTCTTCCTGGATATCCAGAAAACGGATGACTTCTTCCCCGTCGTATATGGTATAATTGATATCCGGATCGGATAAATCGATGGAATTTTCGGCAGCATTCTTGTCATTGATGAGCTCGTTCGCCCTGCTCGTATCCTCGACAACGATATATTGCGCAATCTGCACCTTGACAACATCATATCTCCCGTTCCTGTCATTGTCTATAAACTCCACCTGTCCTGAAGCCTGTTCAAGGAGCGCTTCCAGGCTTTCCGTTGTGTATCCGCCGTTATACAGGACAACATACGCCTCGTCAAGCCTGATGGTCTCCCGCTTTTCTTCACCGTGTAAAACGATGTTCAGCCCCGACATCTCTGCCTTATCCCAATCTTCAGCCACCGCAACCCTGTTGTTCCGCGCCGCGGTCAGCGATACGGCCATACCGTCCCCGTCATAATACGCAGTGACGTTATAGCCCAGTAAATCGGCGTAATTATTGTCCGTCATTTTGAGTTCCGTATCGCCCACATGAATCAGGACTGAGTCATAGTTTACCTCGGATGTATATAAGCTGTTTACAGGTGTTTCATTCAGGATTCCCTGCATCCGCGTTATATCATAGTTCTGCATGAGGAAGGTCTCATCGCTCACAATCTGGTCAAAGGAACCGGAAAGCTCAAGAACCCTGCTGTTTAATGCATTCAGCAACAGGATCTTGGCATCCTCTGCAGTGATTTCCCCGCTGACTGTCTGCACCTGCGTCAAAATTTGCGCATATTCCGCCGCCGCGCGGTAGCCGTTCGGATAACCTCCCGCATATGCCGCATAATCCGCATAGCCGATCATGTTGACAATTATGGTAATCGCTTCATCTATGGTAATCGGATCGTCCGGCCTGAATTGCGTCCCGGCAGCGACAACGCCGGCAGCGGCAGCGGCATTTATATAGCCTGCGTATTCGGATGTTGCCGGCACGTCCGAAAAGACCGGCGTCTCTGATACTGCCTCTCCAAGCTGCATCAGCTCCGCCACATCGGCAACGAATTCCGCCCTTGTCGTCCCTCTTGCGGGATGCCCCAGCAGCGCGGCCAGCAATGCGTCGGCTTCATTGATTGCGGCATCCCGTGCAGTCAATTCCGTCACCGTATAAGCATCTTCGGCCCAAGCCGTATTCACCGCAAATAAGCCCGTTGCCAAAATCAGGAATACCGCAACTGTTTTTTTCAGAAATTTCATTCTCTTCACCTCTTTACTTGATCAGATCTTCCAGCTTGATGATAACCGTCACTGCTTCTGCGCGGGTCAGATTATCCTGCGGGTTAAAATTACCGTCGGAACCGCTGATTACGCCGGCGCCTGCAAGCCTTGAGACCGCTTCCTGTGCATATGCGCCGATCAGGGCCTCATCGTTGAAGTCCGCTGTCTGGCTCATATCCGCCCCGTAGCTGTTCAGAATGTTATACAGGATTACCGCCATATCCTGCCTTTTGATCGAATCGTTGGGATGGAAACTCCCGTCATCATAGCCGGAAACAGCTCCCTGCCGGCTGAGCGCCTGCACATACGAGGCATGCCAATCATCGGCGCGCACATCGGTAAACACATCGTCCTGTACATCTTCCATACCGATGTCCAGCGCCTTTACGATGAGTGTGGAAAATTCAGCTCTTGTAATGCTGTTATCCGGGCAGAAATTGCCGTCGTTGTAACCCGAAACAACCCCGTCTGCATACAGCTGTAAAATGTATTCCTTCGCCCAATGTTCTGCAATATCTGCAAATGTCGGCTTTTCATTTTGTACAATCGGATTATTGTCTATGACTATCTGGCCGGCAGACGGGCCGTTTGAGCTGTTTGAGCTGCCGGGCCTGCTCGATCCGCCCGGGCTGCCGCCACCGCCTGCAATTTGGCTGCTGTACGCATCGCTCGCGTATTGCTCAAACACAGATACATCCAAGTCATCAACTGTTTCAGGCAGATTATTCATCATCCTTGTCAACACGCTGTTCTTATTATTATCCGACAGCTTGTTGTAAGTCGTAAAATCCGCCCCCAGCTTGGCAAGCAGTGCATAGAGGTCTTCCGTGTTTTGCAACTCGTCAAACATACTTTCTTTCAAGTATTTCTGATAATCCTCTTCCAAATCGGTGATAACCGCTTCGGACAGTTTCTCTTGCAGCGTCTCCTGAACCGCGTCTTTCAGCGCGGTATATTCCTCTGAATCCATCCCGTAAATGCCGCCGTAATACGTCACCGCATCTTCCAGCCCGCCCTGCTTGATTCTAAGCACCGTCATCGCTTCGCCGTATACGTCTTTCAAATCGCCAAGGCCGGATACGATGGACGCAAATAACGCCGCATCCTCTTCCGCAATCCCCAGCGCCGCTGCATTTGTCTGGATCAGCTCCTGCTTTCCTGCTTCATCTGCTTCCTTGAAAGCATCCGATAATGCATCAAGCTGTGCATTGTAGTGCATAAACCTTGCTTCGCTGACATCCGGGCTGTCAAAAAATATGGCCTTGTATTCCCCCGCCGCAAAATCCGCCGGCAAGCCAAAGTGTTCCTCGATCGTTCCGCCCGCAACGGAAAAAGCAACATGCCTGCTGTCTGTGAGCATTTCAGACGTCAAATCCTCCACAACCTCCCCGACGGGCATGATGATGACATTTACATATTGATTTTCTGAGGTTCCAGTAACTGTAATATTGCCGGCGCTGTCCTGCACCTCAAACGCATAAACGCCCGCGCCTTGTGCACAGATTGATACCGCCGCCAACGTAACAATTAATTTTTTTAAACTCTTTTTCATCCCTTCACCGCTCCTATCATGATACCTTTTTCAAAATACTTCTGTAAAAATGGATAAATACATAAAATCGGAATGGTTGCGGCAACCGTGACCGCATATTTAATCGTTTCCGATATGGCATACTGGTCATCGCTGAGCGTCCCCACTGACATGGAGCTTGTATCGCTTTGAATCAAAATCTCGCGCAATACCAGCTGCAGCGGGTAGAGCGTCCGGTCGTTGATAAACAATGACGCATTAAACCATGCATTCCAATGGTCCACCGCATAATACAGCAGCAGCACGGCGATCGTTGCCTTGGCCAGCGGCAGCACAACCCGGAACAGCGTTGTGAGTTCCCCGGCGCCGTCCAAATACGCCGACTCCTTCATCGATTCCGGCACCGCCTGGAATGCCGTCTTCATTACAATTAAATTAAAGGTGTTGATTGCACTCGGCAAAATCAGGGCAAGCAGATTGTCCTCCAGCCCAAGCCCCGTCACCGTGAAATAAAGCGGGATCATCCCTCCTGAAAAATACATCGTGACTATAATCATAATTGTGATGGGCTTTTTGAACATGGGGCCCTTTGTTGAAAGGAAATATGCCCCCAGCGCAGTCAGCACAATGTTCAGCGTCGTACCAACAACCACGACAAACAACGTATTGGCATATCCGGTCAGGATCATACTGTTCTTGCTCATCATCCGGTAGGCTTCAATTGAAAAGCCCTGCGGCTTTAATAGCAGGCCGCTGTGCGCCGCCAGCGCATACGGATCGCTGAAGGATGAAAATATCACATAGAGCAACGGGTAAATCATGATTAATGCAATTACAACCATAAGGATGATATTAAACACTTCAAAAATCCGTTCGCCGGCGCTTCTTCTAATACTGTTCATTTTATGACACTCCTCTCCTCAACGATTTTTTACCAGAGCGCCGTCCCGCTCACCCGGTCGCAAATCTTGTTCACAATGATTACAAGGATAAAGTTCACGGCAGAGTTGAACAGCCCGACGGCCGTGGAATAACTCCATTGCTGCGTCTCAAATGCCATCCGGTAAACGCTTGAGGAGATAATATCTGCTCTTTCATACGTCAACGGGTTATACAAAAGCAATGTTTTTTCGTAACCGACGTTCAGCAGATTCCCCACACGCATGATAAACATAATGATAATCGTCGGGAGGATCGTTGGAATTGTCACGTGAAGGATCTGCTTCCATTTCCCTGCGCCGTCAATTGTCGCCGCCTCATAAAGCGAAACGTCCACCGCCGAAAGCGCCGCGATGTAAATGATTGCATCCCAGCCCATCCCCTGCCAGATTGACGAAAGGATGTAAATCGGATAATAATACGACGGATTATTGAGCAGATTTGTGGGCTCCATTCCCGTAAGATTTGAAATTAAAATTGTGATAAAGCCGTCTCTTGCCACAAAGTCCTTGATCAGGCCGCAGATCACCACCAGCGAAATGAAGTGTGGGATATAGGAAATGGTTTGAACCACTCTTTTGAATTTGTTCTGCCTTATTTCATTGATTAATAATGCGAAAATCATCGGCGCCGGAAACCCGAATATCAGGCTCAGTATGCTGATCGATAGGGTGTTGCGTATCAGTCTTCCAAAATTGGGGTCGTTAAAAAATGTTATAAAATGCTTCAACCCCACCCACTCGCTGCCCATCATGCCGGCAGCGGGGGAATAATCCTGAAAAGCGATCAACGCCCCATACATGGGCACATAGCAGAAAACGATGTAAAATACAAGCACCGGAACCACCATCAGATACACCGTATGATATTTCGTCCAATCTTTTTTGATCCGCCCGGAAAGCCCTTTCCGGCGGCTTGCAGCATCCGCTGTAATATTTGTTTT
>DVND01000183.1 GCA_018714645.1 Candidatus Avimonoglobus intestinipullorum | reverse complement strand
CGGCTTTATCATTTGGCCGCGGGAATTTACGCTGGAAAATTATAAGGCGGCGTTTCAGAATAAGGATATTTTACAGGCGTTTAAAATATCGGTGATCATTACGATCGTGGGAACGGCCATCAATGTCATTTTGACCGGCATGGCGGCGTATGCACTGACGTTTAAAAAGATGCCGCTGCGCAATTTCATCATTTTTATGATTTTTATCCCGACAGTGTTTAGCGGCGGCGTTGTCCCTACATATATTTTGTACCGTCGGCTGCACCTTTTGACGAGCATTTGGATTTACATGCTTCCGGGGCTATATGGATTTTTCAATATCGTCATTATGCGGACATTTTTTGAATCGATTCCCATTGGGCTATCGGAGGCGGCATATATTGACGGATGTTCCGAAGTGGGCATCTTTTTCAAGATCATCCTGCCGCTGTCCAAACCAATTATCGCGACGATGGTGCTGTTTATTGCGGTGGCGCAGTGGAACGACTGGTACACCGGCGCATTTTATGTGACAAAGGATTCCATCCGCCCGGCGGCGACGCTTCTGCAGCAAATCCTGAACGAGGCGGACGTGATGTCGAATATATCGACCTTGAATGAGCAGAACATTTACTTGAGCGCCAGTGACATGCAGAGAACGGTCACGCCGGATTCGCTGCGTATGACATTCGTTATGATTATCACGCTGCCGATTGTGTGCGTATATCCGTTTTTGCAGAAATACTTTGTCAAGGGCGTTATGATCGGGTCTATTAAATAAAGGGAAATGGGGGATTATGTTGAAAAGGAAAATTTGTATTGCACTTTGCACAGCGATGCTGGCGGGCCTGCTGGGAGGCGTGCAGGCGTTTGCGGCGAGTATCACGGCGCCCGTGACCGGCTGGGAACAGTCGTTCTGGCAAAGGCCTGACAATGCCACGGATTTGACCGAAGGCGGTACCGGGGTCGAAATTACGGATGACGCGGCTTGGGTGCAGAACGGTTCCGGCGCACTGCACGTCTGGACAGAAAAAAGCATGGCAAATTTGAATTCCCAGGCGGTGCAGCAGGTGGAGGAATTCCAGGAAGGGAAAAATTACCGGCTTACGGGAAAAATTTATATTTCCAGCAGCAGCTGGGGATTTGGGCTGTATTTGGGTAATACCCGGCTGACGATGCTCCGCGATGTGATCGACAGCGGCAGCTGGGTGGATATTGATTATACATTCACATTTACGGGAACCAGCAAGGATTTTAAGCTGCAGGTGGCGCAGGGCGGAGACCTGTATGCGGATGATTTATCCCTGACAGAGATACTGGCGGATGGATCCGGCCCGAATCTGCTGGAAAACGGCGATTTTGAAGCGGATTTTTTACCCGCGGGAGAAGTCAGCGACCTGCAGGCTGCAGCGGGCGACCAATCGGCGCAGTTATCCTGGAGGAATCCGCAGAACAGCAATCTGGCAGCAATTGCGATTTTCAACGGAGATACGCTGTTGCTGGAGGTCGGCGCCGATCAAACCTATGCGACTGTGGAAGGGCTGGAAAACGGCGTTGACTACACCCTGACTGTGAAAACAAAGACGAATAGGGATGTTTTATCGGAGGGCGTCACGGTTCAGGTGCGGCCTTATAAAATACTGCCGCTGCCAAAGATCATTAAGGATGATACAGAAAACAGGATCATCGGCCTGACGGAAGAGATGGAATATTCGACGGATGCAGGGCAGACTTGGACGGCATTTGACGGGGTAACACAGCCTGATTTGCGCGGCGATGTGACGGTCTGGGTACGGTATATCGCCGATGATGGCACGGAAGCGCCGGTGCAGGTTCTGTACTTTACAGAAAACGCAGAAACGCACGATGAGATCGCCATTCAGGAGGCAGTTATCGAAGGGAATACCTTCCGCCTGAATGGGAAGCTGCGCCAAGCGGCAGAAACCCCAGTGACCATGCTGCTGATCAAGAGTGGCGCGGACCGCAGGGACCTTTCGGCGGTGCTTGCCGTTGGGGAAACAAAAAGCGGGCCGGACGGAAGCTTCTCTTTTGAAAAGCCCTTGGCGGATGCACGCAATGGCGCCGATAACGATGAAACATACACAGCGTATGTAGACAGCAACCTGACGGAGGGCGTTTCTGTGGACGGACTGGTGTTTGTCAACTCCGGAGAACGCGGGGATGCGGTGGCGGCACTGTTCGCACAGTTTGATGCGGCATTATTTGAAAAAGACAGCACATATTATGACGCATACAGGGCGATGGGCTTCCCACTGGAGGAATATCTGGCAAACACAGCTGCGAAAAGTGACACAGTTGTACATTTGCAGCAATTGCTTTCAGAATTGGATCAAACAGCGCCGGAGATACAGGAGCTTGCTGCGGAGGCGTTTATCCAAGCATACGTGATGAGTGCGCTGGAGCGGACTGACACAGACGGTGCGTACCAGCTGCTGAAGCAATACGGATCGGCGCTGCATCTGCAGTATAACGACGAAGTGCGCTGGGAGACGCTGGAAACGGTAAATCCCGGAGCGCTTGCCTGGGTGCCGGAATATATGGCCGGTAAATCATATGAGGAGATCGGGAGCCTGAACCAGCGGTTCTGTGAGGCATATGCATTGTATTTGATAAACGCGGCCACGTATGGCAATATATCGGATATCATTGCGGCCCAGGAAGATATTTTGGATTTAAAAGGGACATATTATAACAGCTATATGGCGCTGCAGGCGGACAGCACCAGGAAAATTGAGGCGAACAAGCGCATTGTTGCCGCAAAAACGCAGCAGCCATTCAGCAGCAGCGCCGATGTGTTGGAAGCAATTGAAGAGGCGATGAATGTGCCGACGCAGGGTGGAGGCGGTCCCACCGGCGGAAACGGCAGCAGCGGCGGAACGGGCAGCAGCAGTTCCGCAAATCCATTCAGCCCTCCGATTACGGACATGACGAATGAAAACGGGAACGAACCCCAGCCGGAGGCGTTTGACGATTTGGAAGCTGCCGCATGGGCGAAGGACAGCATTTTGTACCTGTATGAACGGGGTATTGTAAATGGATATGGGGATGGGAAATTCCATCCTGAAAACCCGGTTACGCGGGAAGAATTTGTGACGCTTCTGGTTTCCGCTTTCGCTTTGGCAGATGACAGTGCAAGCGCAGATTTTGCGGATGTGCCGGAGGATGCCTGGTACTACAGGGCTGTTGCGTCGGCTGTGGAGGCAGGCGTTGTCAGCGGAGTCGGCGCAGGACAGTTCGGTACAGGGCAGCAGATTACCAGAGAGGACTTATCTGTGATGGCATACCGCTGCATGGGCATGCAGGATTCAGATACTCAGGCGGATTCCCAGCAGGCGGAATTTACAGATTGGGAACAGATCAGTCCCTATGCCCGGGAGGCAGTGGCGGCGATGAAGCAGCTGGGGATCATTAATGGATATGAAGACGGCAGCTTTGGCCCGAAAAATACGGCGACACGGGCGGAAGCATCCAAGATTTTACATGCAATTATGGAGATGAGGGAGGGACAGTAAATGCGGAAATGGTTCACATGCCTGACGGCTTTTATCATTGCTATAAACCTGCTGTCCGTGCCTGTTGGCGCGGCGGAATCTGATACGGCATATGACGATGCAGTCCGTGCCCTGCTGGATTTTGAAATTTTAACCGAAGAATTTGAAGATATTGACCAAACAGAGCAATTGACGCGGGAAAAAGCGGCAATGTGGCTCTACAGGTTGATGGAACTGGATGTGGAGTATGAGTCCAGCGTATTCAGCGACGTGGCGCCGGGCGGGCAATATGCCAATGCGATCCTGGCACTCAATGAACGGGGGATCATATCGGGCTTCCCGGATGGGAGATACCGCCCGACCAGCACCATTCAATACCAGGATTTTGCAAAACTGCTGGTGGAGCTGTTGGGATACAAGCAGACGGCAGAGCTTCTTGGCGGCTATCCAAGCGGATATTTACAGGTGGCGGCGAACCTGCGGCTGGACCAAGGCGCATATACTGCGCCGGAAGACCCCATGACGATAGGCGCAGCGGCGCAGATATTTTATAATGCCCTGCAGGCCGACATGCAAAAGATTTCTTTAAATGAAAATAACCAGATTCAAATTGAGGCGGATCGGGAACGGACGCTGTTATCACAATATAAGGATATTTATAAAATCAGGGGCCGGATCACCAAGAACGCGCGTACCGGGCTGACGGTACCGGAGGGCGCAGGCGAAGGGAACGCGGAAATTGACGGGGTGATCTATGGGGCCGGGAAGACGGATGCAGATGCGCAGCTTGGAAAAGAAGTCTATGCGTTTTATCGGGAGTATCCAACCGAAAACACGCTGATCCACATTGAGCCGTTGGCCAAGGCCAATGAGATAACAATTTTAGCGGAAGACATTGTCCGTGGGGAATCGGACCGGACGACGCTCACCTATGAGACAGACAGCACGCGGAACAGGTCTTTGAAAATCAGCAGCACGGTGGATGTGATTTACAATGGGAAAGCGCATCCGGATTTGGAAGCAGATCGGTTTTATCCATTTTGCGGGCAGATTGCGCTGCTGGACAGCGATAACGACAAAATTTATGACGTGGTGTTCATCACAGATTACACCGTGATGTTTGTATCACATGCGGTGGAATACAGCAGGACGGTGTTTAACAAGTTTACCAGCGCCGGGTTTGTGGAAAGCCTTCAGTTCGATGAAAACGGCGAGATAGATATTTGCGATGAAGTCGGCGAGCCGATGGAGTTTTCGGATATTGCTGAAAATGACATTTTGTTTGCCGCAGTGTCTGAGACGGGAACAAAGCCGTATTATCAGCTGGTGGTTTCAAAAAATTCGGTAGGGGGCACTTTTTCCTCTATAAATGACGATACGGTTACGGTGGATGGAACAGAATATGAGCTGTCGGAGGCTTATAAGCTGGCGGTAGCGAACGGCGACCTGAAAGCGCCTGTCCTGGGAGACACGTATACGTTTTACATAGACGCCTATGGCCGGGTGACGGGCTTTTCGAAAGAATACACGGGAACCCAGTATGGCTACCTCAGAAAGGTTTACACAGATGAGATGGACGAAAAGGTCTATGCGCGGGTATTTTGCAGGGACGGCAGCTGGGAGCTGTACGAGCTGCGCGACACCGTGCAGATCAACGGCGAGCCGTTTAAAAAAGAAGTGGCTGTGAATATTATAAGTGCGGGGGAAATGATACGGTACACGGTTGATTCTTCCGCCCGGTTGAGAACAATGGATACCGCTGTGACAACCAGTGAAACAGACACAAACCTGAACGATTATATCGAGCAGGATACGTTCCGGAAGGCGGAAATCAACGGGACAATCGGCAATAATAAATATTACAGCAATACCAATTCATTTTCCAACGCGTTTTTCTTAAACCAGGATGTGACGGTGTTTTTGATCCCAACAGCGTCGGGTGCGCCGGAAGAGGACTTTGCCTGCACGGATCAGAGCTATTTCAAAAGTGAAAACCGCTATACGCTGACGGTTTTCGATATGGATGAGTATATGTTTTCAAGCATCTATATGGTGGGTTATGATTCCTCTTCTTCGGATTCGCTGGAATCCTCCATTGGGCGCGATGACTATTGTATGATGATTGAGGAAACCAATGAGGCCGTCGTCAACGGCGAACAGGTGAGCATTGCCCGCGGCCTGATGAAAGGGCAGGAATGGTCTTATACATCTGCGGAGGCAAACACATTTGCAGGCCTGAAAAAAGGGGATATCATCCGGACCAAATATGACGACGCGGGGAAACTGAAGCAATATATCATGGTACACCGGCTGGGAACGGAAGAGTTGGTCAGCAATGTGCCGGATTTCAATAACGCGGTGTATATTTATGGGAATGTCCTTTCGGTGGATTATGCAAACAGGCTTGTGCGCATGAACGATGGGAAGGACCGGACCGTGATTGTCCGTGATTCGGCTTTCATAACGGTTTACGACGAGGGGGAGAATGCGATGTACGGCGGCACCATGCAGGATATCTCGGCAGGGGATTATGTGGTGTTCCGCATGCAGAGTTCTGTTCCCTATGAGGTATTTATCATTCGGAAATAACGCCGGAAAGGAATGGGGTTTATGAAAAAAATAATAAAATTATCAGCATTGGCTGCGGCGCTGTTATTGATTTTTACAAATGCGGCGTTGGCGGCGAACAATACGGTTTCCATTTCCGGCTGGGGCGCTTCGTTTTGGGCGGCGCCGGACGGTTCGCCGGAACTGTCTTCCGGGAAGACCGGAGTGGAAATCATCATGGATCCGGATATTGTTGCGGAAGGCCAGGCGGCGTTGCATGTATTTGCAGAGCGGGATATGGATAACCTGAATGCCCAGGCGGCGCAGAATATTTCGGCGCTGGAAGCGGGGAAAACCTACCGGCTGACAGGGAAATTCAACGCGCCGCGCACCAGCTGGCGTTTCAGGCTGATGTTTGGCAACCAGGAACTGGTGCAGATTGGGAATATCGTTGAGGAATTGAATACCTGGTGCGATGTGGATTATACGTTTCAATATGTGGAATTTACCAGCAAAGAATTCCGGATCCAGGCCTGCGGCGGCGGAGATATCTATGCCGATGCGCTGTCCCTGAAGGAAGTGCTCTATGACGCAGACGGGGAGACAATAATCGGATATGGGGAGGAATTGCTGGCAAACGGCGATTTTGAGGATGATCTGGATTTGACGCCGCCGGGAGAAATTACGGAACTGCAGGCGCGGAATATGGATTCCCAGGTGGAGCTCACATGGACGAATCCATATGACAGGGATTTTGTGAAGACGGAGCTTTACGATGTCACAGACGGCGGAAAAACGCTTCTGGGTTCAACGGCGGATGAGACATTTTTGATTACGGGGTTGGAAAACGATGCGGTTTATACAATTTTGATCCAAACCGTCGACGGCTGGAATAACCACTCCGAGGGAGTCTTGATTGAGGTGCAGCCGATCCCGGACCCGGTCAAGACCGAAGCGCCGGTATTTTACATCAATGGAACGGAGACAGAATCCCTGGCTCCGGGGACATTAAAAGCGGCGGTGTCGTTTAAAAACAACAGTATGCCGGAGGATTACAGCGTGGAATTGATCCTGGTGCTGTTAAAGGACGGCGCACTGGCGGATATCAACAGCGCCTACACCATCGTTCCGCAATCTGATGCCAACGGGGCGTACACGGAGGCTGCGGTGGAATTGGAGGTTCCTGACGGGACGGGATATACAGCCGTTTTGTATATATGGGACAGCATGACGGGAATGGAATCCTTGATTGACTGTGTTGAAATAGAATAAGCAGCACAGAAAGGAATTATGGAAAATGCAAAAAGCAATCAATCAAAAAACAAACGCTCTATCAAGACGGCATGAGATTTGGAAGCTGGTCGTCCGTTATAAATGGCTGTACCTGTTCCTGCTCCCGCTGATCGTACACCAGATTGTGTTTAAATACTCCTGTATGTATGGAGTGCTTCTGGCTTTTAAGGATTTTAAATACAACGAGGGCATTTTGGGGAGCCCATGGGTCGGCCTCAAATATTTCGAGCAGTTTGTAAACCAGTATAATTTTTGGCAGCTCATTGGGAATACGCTGCGCATGACGCTTTCCAGCCTGGTTTTCGGCTTCCCAACGCCGATTATCCTGGCGTTGCTCATCAACGAGGTACATGCAAGACGGACGAAAAAGCTGGTGCAGACCTTTACGTATTTGCCCCATTTCGTATCGTGGGTTGTTGTTATTTCCATTTTTAACAATCTGCTCTCTCCAAACGGCGGGTTGGTAAATGAGATGCTTGGCAAGGTTTTTGGTATGGAGCCCATTTATTTTATGGGCGAAAAGAAATATTTCCTGGTGATGTACCTGCTTCTAGGCATGTGGAAGGAAGCAGGCTGGGGCTCGATCCTATACCTTGCGGCAATTACGGGGATCGACCAGGAATTGTATGAGGCTGCGGAGCTGGATGGCGCCGGGCGCCTGAGGAAGGTGCTTTCCATCACCATTCCGTGTATCTTCCCGACAATTGTCATCAGGCTGCTGCTGAACATGGGCGGTTTGATGGGCGTTGGGTTTGACCAGGTATACCTGATGCAGACGCCGACCAATTTAGAGGTGTCAGAAGCAATCAACACCTATACCGTGAAAGAAGGTATCAGGCAGGGGCACTACAGCTTTGCAACGGCGGTAGGCCTGTTCCAGTCTGTGATTGGAATGATGCTGATGTATATTTCAAATAAGGTTTCGAGAACGTTGTCGGAAACATCTTTGTGGTAAGTAAACGTGAGGGCTCCGGCCCCGCGCAAGAATATGAAAGGGGAGACAAACAAGTATGAAAAACATGAAAAAAGCGGTTTCGCTTCTGCTTGCGGGCGTATTGATGGGTACTGTGCTTGCAGGCTGCGGTGAAAATCAACAGGCGTCCGGCGGGGGCGTGGAAGAGATCAACGTATTATCCGTATGGCAGGGGGACAGCGTACGCGACCCTGAAGATCCGGACAACAACATGGTTTTGAAAAAAATCATGGAGGAGACAGGCGTTAAAATTAATTTGCAGTTCAATAACGTCACAGAGATTGAACGGTTGAACACCATGTTTGCATCGGGCGATTTCCCGGATTTGGTATCCGCGCCGATGTGGGGCATGGACGATTCGGCAACCACTATTCTGAAAAAGGCGGCAAAAGAGGAAATGATCATGCCGCTGAACGATCTTCTCGATCAATATGGCGAAAACATCAAGCCTTCCCTGTCCGAGGGGCTGGCGTCCGACTTTATCAAATATGATTTAGAGGACGAGGCGTTTGGCGGGGAACACTATTTTATCCCAGCCAATGTAACACCGCTGGAGCAGCGGGTTGAAGACAATCTGAGCGGCTTGTTTATCCGGGAGGATATTTTAAAGGCATTAAATTATGATGTGTCCAATCTGAAAACAAGCGAAGACCTGTATGAACTGATGAAGCAGATCGACGCGGGCGGCTTTAAGGATGCCAACGGCGGCGACGTCATTGCCGGCGGCTTGCTGCACAGCGCTAATGGCATTGGGGAATATCATAAGAGCTATACCGATGCTGCGGGCGGCTTCTCAGGATTGTACATCAAGGAAGATGGGTCGGTAAGCGATGATTTTTATAATCCGCTGCTGGATCAGCAGACGCTGTTTTTAAGAAAGCTCTTTTCAGAAAACCTGCTGGACATTGAGGGCTTGAGCCAGACTTCCGCAAGGGCGCAGGAGAAGATTTCCACAGGGAAATACGCGCTCGTACCCGGGAAATATCTGGATATTTACGGGTATTGCAAGGATACGCTTTACAAGACCAACCCGGAAATGAAATACGTGGCGTTGCCGGTGCTTCAGAATGCGAATGGGAACACCAATACATATAAATTGAAGGGGACTGGCGGATGTGCGGTACTGTTCATCCCGAATGGGTCAGAAAAGGCGGAAGCTGTTATTAAAGTTTTGAACTACCTGTTCACAGAAGAAGGGTATGTACTGGCAAACTTTGGCATTGAAGGTGAATCCTATCAAATTAATGAAGCCGGCCAGGCAGAGTTCATCGGTGAATATGCGGATATGGATATGTCAGAACGCTATAAGCATGGCATTGGTTCTTATGCGCGGCTGACGGGCCTACAGTATGGGAAGAAATACAATAAGGTTGAAGCAATATCGGCAGACCAGCAGGCCGTGCAGGATACGCTGAAAACAGAATATATTTATGAGGACGGCACCCGCATCAGCTATTTGGAATTGGCGAACCCGAAGGTGGAAGATATCCGCAGCATCAAATCCAATTCCAGAATGACAGAAGTAAAACAAAAGGCATATTGTGCGGCCAGCGATGAAGAGGCGCTGGGCTATCTGAATGAACTGCGTCAGCAGGTGTTGGACGCCGGCATCGAGGACTTGTGGCGTTCTGTTGAGGAATACATGGAAGCGCACCCGGAGGAACATTATTTATATTAAAATAATTTAGAAAGCGGGGACAAACGAATGTTAAAGAAATTGTTAAGCGGAATCCTGTGTGTGGGAATGCTGATGGGCGCAGCTGTGATGCCCGCATCGGCGGAGATGGTTACTACGCCCCTTCCGGGCTGGCCGGCATCCTTTTGTGAGATACCAGAAGGTGTCGAACAAGGGGACTTGGGAGTAGAAATTATAACCGATCCGGAATTTGTCCAAAGCGGGGAAAAAGCGCTCCATGTGTTTGGGAAGCAGGATCTGGACGGTTATAATGTACAGGCTGTGCAAAACATTGCTGCGCTGGAACAGGGGAAAACCTATCGCCTGACAGGAAAGTTTTGGGTATCTAGAAATACTTGGCGCGTCCGTTTGGTGTTTGGCAATAAAAAACTGGAACAGCTGGGGAACATCGTGGGGGAATTGAACACCTGGTGCGATGCGGAGTATACGTTTGAATATGATGCTGCAAAGTTTGAAAATAGTAAGGATTTTAAAATCCAGGTGGCCGGCAACGGAGAAGTTTATGCAGACAACCTGTCCCTGAAGGAAGTGCTCTATGACACAGACGGCGAGACTGTCATTGGATACGGGGAGGAATTGCTGCAAAACGGTGATTTTGAAGAGAGCTCCCCCCAGCCGGCAGAGGCGGACTTCGTCAATGTGGCCGCGCGGAACGGCGCGAACTTCATCGCCGTGAAAACCACCGCGCCGGAAACGGCGATCTATGCGGTGGGCAGCGATGGGATTTTGTCAGCATTGGAACTGGAACCGGTACTCAGCAATCCAACGTATAATTTGAACGTTTATGCACATACCGGCCTGACAAACGATACAGAATACAGCTATGTGGTCAAGACGGTCAACGAATACGGCGAAGAAAGCGACGGGATCACAGTCAGCGGAACCCCTTCCGCTGCTTATGACGATTACATCAAACTAAATAGCTGGCAGTATAAACATTATGGGAACAATGCCGGCGGCGTATCCGGTTCAAACTTTGGAACAGCGGATATCAAAAACGGTATTGGCGTTGATGGAAGCGCGGCACTGTATCTTACTAATATGACCGATTCCAGCACGCCCGGCGATTATCTTTATGTAACAAATGGATCCTTCAAGTTTGAAACAGGGAAAACCTATAAATTGTCTTACTGGCAAAAGAACGGTGCGCATAATACGCGGGAAGACTCCATGGGCGTCCGGTTCTCAAAGGGGAAAATCTCGTTTGACGGCGGAAAAACCTATTCAGACGAAGGCAAGGACGGAAGGCCGGCTGTCATTCCGGACGACGGGCAATGGCATGAGCAGGTTGCCTATGTGACGGCGACAGGTGAGAAGAGCAATATGGAAATCCGGCTTTACAGGCATTTTGAATCATTGATCCTGGACAATTTCACCATGTATGAGGTGGACAGCAATTTGGAGGTCGTCCCGGGTGCGCAGAATTTGTTTGCAGAGCTGAACGGCGACTTTGAGGAGGGAATAGAAGACGGCACGATGACTTGTACGTTCAATTTCTATTCCGCATATGAAACCGGGGAAATCATGGATCCAACGCCAATTTCCGCCCTGTCTGACTTGGCGATGTATGAGACAGACTATCTGCATACAGAAGCGGCAATCAAAAATAGTGCGTATGCAGATGGGAAAGCGTTTGAATTTTATCTGGCGTTGTATAAAGACGGCGCATTGTATGACTTGAAAAAACTGGATGCGACGGCGGCCTATGTGCCTACGTCGTCGGATGGAGAAACCTATGGAATCACCTGCCGAATCCCGGCGCTGGATACAGGCGTTTACGAGGTACGGGCAATTGTTTTGGATGGGACAGACACGATGACGCCGCTTTGTGAAGCGGGCGTATTGGCTGAATGAAACCGGCCGGAAGCCGTCTTTTTGGCGGCTTCCGGAAACATCAGCGCATAAAAAGGAAGGAGAGGACTATGAAAAAGAGGATTCTGAGTATGCTGGCTGCTGCCGCGCTGACGGCGTCGATGCTGCCGGCAGGGATTGCGGCGCAGGCGGAACAGGCTGCAATTTATGGCTGGACGGCAACCGTGAAAGACCCGGCCAGCGCCTCCTGTACGTTAGATACCATGGTTTACTGTGTTGGGGAACATGCGGCATGCCTGGAGGGAACAACCGACCAGTCCTCTGCAAAAATCCAAACGGAGCTGCGTGTGGAGCAGGGAAAAAGCTACCGGGTGCGTTTTTGGGCAAAGGCTGTCGGCGCATCGGATTTTACATGCACGATTGGGAACAACAAACGGAGCTTGCTGCCGGTTGTGCAGACCTATGACTGGACTGCGTTTGATTTCGTCTATACCCATGTGGAGGACAGCATTTCCGCCGTGCTTTCCTTTGACTTGAACAAACGGGGAACGGTGTATATTGATGAGGTGTATGTGGAACTGGATGAAGCGGGGAAACAGCCGAACCTGGTGGCAAATCCCGGCTTTGAAACAGAGGGGCAGACGGAGTTGTCCGATGAATTGCAGCCCTATACGGCAGTGCCGTTAGATCAGATTATAGGGGAATACGCGGACAAGAGCGCCATGCCGCTGTTGTATGGGGAATCGATTGCACTCGACGCGGACCTGAGCGAATGGGACGGATACAGCGCTGTATCCCTGCCACAGGGCGGGGGCGGTGTTTCGACGATTTCCGGTTATCAGGGCGCGGCGGATTTATCTGCCACATTCAAGGCGGCATATGATGACGAATATTTGTACTTATCCTGCGCTGTCACCGATGACGTGCATTCCCAGAATAATCCGGAGGCGAGCACCTATTGGCGCGGAGACAGCATTCAGATGGTGCTGGGTACCGCAGAAGAAGATTATGGTATGGAGATCGGTTTTTATCTGACGGACGGCGGCGAGGCGAAAGTCTATTCCGCCGAGCTGGAAAAAACGGAATGGGGCGCGGTGGACCCGAAGGTGCTGGAGCTGCGGGAAAAAACAAAGGTGGCGGCAGCCCGGGAAGGGACTGTGACCTATTATGAAATGCAGATCCCGTGGGAAATCAAATTTGACGGGAAACCGGATGAATTCCTGATGAACCTGCTGGTAAACGATAACGACGGTTCGGGCCGGAAGGGCTATATGGAATGGACAGAGGGGATCGGGCAAACAAAATCAAATGAGAAATTTGCCGCATTGTATCCTGTTGCCCAAGGGTATGATGTGTTTGGATATGTGGACGGGCCGAAGAGCATGTATGAACAGGCCGAGGAGCAGTATGAGCTGTATGTCTTTAATATGTCCGATGAGGACCAGGCTGTGACGATACAGTTTGAGGACGGAACGGAACAGGAAGCGCAGATTCCTGCCAACAGCGCTTATTTGGCGCCGGCCACAGTTACTTCGGGGATGGAAGAAGAAAAAGAAATTGCGTTCCCGGTTTCGGCGGAGGGCAAAAGCTATACGGCAAGAAAAACGGTTCCGGTGAAAAAGAATCTGGAACTGGCATTCCCCGCTTTTGAAACGGAACAGCTTGCGGAATTAAAGGAATTGGTGGCAGAATGCGAGGCAAAAAACCTGCCTGTGGATTATGAAAAAATTGACGTTACGACAATAGAACGCTTTATCGGCTATGGCTTGGAGGATTTGCACGGCGGCCGTACCTCCCGTGCGGAGTATGTGTATGATTGCCTGGTGCAGCTGTATGAAGAGGCAAAGGCGCAGCTGACGGCTTATCTGGACGGAACCGCGGAGCCTACAGGCGCGGTGTATTATACCGGCGGGGAACCGGAGATACAGGGGCAGACGTTTATTGCCGATACCGTTAATACGAAAACGGGCGAAACGGCAAAAGCGCCGGTGTTCTTCTCGGGCTATTTGGATGCCAGCAGAGAATCGTTGGAAATTTCGCAAGTCGGCGCAAACCTGCTGCAGTTTGAAGTGTCAATGTCCGGGCATATCAGCTCTGCGGATTCCGTCCGCGGATGGCAGATCAGCCGGCAGGGCGGTGCGCAGGGGACGTATACCTACGCGGATGATACGGCGCAGAGCGGTGTGTACAGCATGAAAATTTCCAATTCCAGCGGTTTGGCGTCTAACGTTTACTGCAACCTGACCCAGAAGGTCACGTTGGAAGCAGGGAAAACCTATACGTTGTCGTTCTATGCAAAAGCGGACGGCGCAAATGGATGTTCCTTCCGCCCGGATGGCTGGAATTTGGGTAAAAATGACATTTCCGGCACTTATGACTGGAAGAAATTCACCTATGAATATAATCCGACGGAAACCGCCGAGGTAGAGTTGATGTTCATGAGTGAAAACGTTACAAACGCGTTGTATATCGACAATGTCCGCATTGTGGAAAAAGGGACGAAAAACAACCTGATCCAGCACGGCAGTTTTGAGGAACAGCCGGTGATCATCAACGGGTATGCGGTGAATGTGGACCGGTTCCAGCGGGAGACTGTTGCGGCGCTGGATGAAGCGCAGCGCAATAATGTAGCGGTAGACGTATTGATGTCGGTGCATTATTTCCCAACAAATCTGTTACCGGAGGAAGACTGGCAGTCGAACCAGACGGGGTTTGTGAAATACAATATTTATTCTGATGAGACAAAAGCGGTAATAGAGGCGTTTTTAAAGGGATTGATTCCGGAGATTGCGAACCATCCCGCGCTCAACAGCATTTGTATTTCCAACGAGCCCACGTACCGCATCGGGCGGGATGCATCAAATGCACCCGCATGGCAGGCATATTTGAGAGAGCTGTATCAGGACGATGTAGCGCTGATGAATGAAACATGGCATGAGAATTTTGAGAGCTTTGAAGCAGTCCCGCTGGCGGAGACTTATGAAAATCTGGCGATGTATTATGATTACCTGCGTTTCAACGACAAGATGTTTGCAGAATGGCATGCATGGATGGCGGGGATGATCCGGGAGATTGCGCCGGATGTACCGTTGCACGCGAAGATTATGTCGGTTGTGAACCAGACGGAATCAACGGGAGCGGATCAGCCCATTGTCCGCGGGACAGACCCGGAGCTGTTTGCGCAGTTCACGGATTTGAACGGCAACGACGCATGGAACTTTATCGGCAGCAGCCGGACAATGCTCGTGAAAAACCTGTGGTACGATTTGTTGACGTCGATTAAAAATGTGCCGGTATTCAATTCAGAGGACCATGTCATTGAAGACCGGGATGAGCGGTATACCAGCCAGTATGCGCCGCACATTGCGACGGATATATGGCAGGGGGCGCTGCATGGCAGAAGTGCGACGACCATGTGGAAATGGGACAGGAGCCTGTTGACCACGGACTCCGCTTCCGGAAATATCAAGCACCGCCCGGACGCGGTGGCTTTGACGGGGAAAGCGATGCTGGATTTGAACCGGCTAGGCGCACAAATGCAGGCGATGCAGCAGGTGCAGCCGGAAGTGGCGCTGTACTATTCGTACCCGTCGCGCGTATATTCCCAAACACATATGAACGGTGTTTATAAAGCGTATGAAGCAATCAGCTACAATGGCCAGCGCACCAAAATTGTGACGGAGCAGATGCTTGCACAGGATCAGCTGACCGGGGTGAAGCTGCTGGTTGTGCCGAATGTTGTCAGCACGACGCCGGAAGCGCTGGAAGGCATCAAGCGTTTCATTGAGAACGGCGGGAAAGTGCTTACCATTGGCGAATGCTTTGCATATGATGTACACCAGAATCCGTTTGAAAACCAGGAAACGGTGCAGTATATTTTATCACAGGCACAGCAAATCGAAGCCCAGGCAGGGGAGAACCCGCTGCAGCTGGAACCTGCTGAAAACTTGGGGACTGCAATTTGGAATGCAATGAACGCCCTTGGTATGTGCAGCGTGGAATTGATTGACGCGGAAACGGGCGCACGCGTTTCAGATACAGAGTGGTGCTATACCGAATATGATGGCGGCCTGCTGCTGAACCTGTGCCTGTATGACTGGGATGCGGGGCGCAGTGTCGTCGTCAAGGTGAATGGGACGCCTGTTTCGGGCGCTTTGGAGCTGCGCAGCGGCGAAACGCTGGCGGAGACGTTCCAGGTGGAGGGCTATACGCCGATGCTGCTGCAAATAAAACAATAGAATCGAGGAACAGTATGGAGGTTTATGTAAATGAGCCCCGCTTGCGGGCGCTTTATGAGACGCTGGAACAGCAGTTTTCAGAGCTGGAAGGCAAGAATACAAGTCCATATGCTGTATTGAAAGAAACCGTCATTGAACGGTTTCTTCAATATGGGCGGGAAGATATTGAAAACGGGCAGTATGAGCGGGCGGTATATGTGCATGGCTGTCTGGAAAAATTGATGGAACAGCTGCGGTGGGAAGTACCTACTGACTGGAGGCCCGATTTCCGGATGGAACGCCCCAAAATAAATGGGTATTCATTCGTATATGAGGACGGGAAGCCGGTATTTTACTGCGGGTACGGGCATTTTGCCCAGGTGAAAAGGGATATCCCCTATATGAACCGGTTTGGCTGCAATACGGTGCAGGTGGAAATCGGCCCGTCGTTTGTGCTTTATCCGAAGGGGACGCATCAAAAATGGGGCATGGACGGAGAGGACGTGTTTGCCGGAGGGACGCGCTATATCTATGAGGACGGCGATTTTGAGGTAAACCTTTCCGCAGTGTATAAAGATGTTATCCCTGTATTGGAACGGGCCGGGGAGGAGCATGTGGCTGTTTGTCTGCTGCTGTCGCCCCATTATGTGCCCAACTGGATGTTTGAGGCATATCCGGGTTTCCGCAGCAAGAACGTGGGATTCTTAAAATATAATATTTATCACCCGAAAGCAAAGGAAATGCTGGAAGTGTTTTACCGTGCGGTCTTGCCGTTGGTAATGGAATATCCGGCGCTGCAGAGCATTTGCATTTCCAATGAGCCGGCCTTTAATACGCTGGCAGATTCCAAGGGGGCGCAAACTCACGGGCATGACTTGCTGCCCACAGCAGAACGGGAGACGGCCGGGGACGGCTTTTTGCCGGAATGGCAGGCGCATTTAAAGGAACAGTTTGGGGACATTACGGCGTTGAATGACGTATTTGGCGCACAATACACTGCCTTTGAGGAGGTGGGGATGCCTGCGGAGGACGCAGGCACGCCGCTGTTCTATACCTGGTATTTATGGAATAACCGCAAATTTGCGGACTGGCACCGCTGGATGGCGGAGCAGGTGCGCAAATTTGCGCCGGGCGTCCCGCTGCATGCAAAATTTATGCCGGTGTTCGGTACATCGGAACTGCCGTATCACCGGCGGTTTCTGCACTATGGAGTCGACCCGGAACAATTTGCGGAATTCACGGATATCAGCGGGAACGATGCGTGGAGCTTCGAGGGAAAATCCCATCTGCCGCTGAGCTATAAGCTGGAGTGGTATGATTTTTTGGCGTCCATGAAGCAAATGCCCATTCAAAATTCCGAGGATCATGTCATTGAGGACCGCGACCAGAATTACAGCCCCATCCAGGCGCAGCGTATATATGCTGATATGTGGCAAGGAGCGGTGCATGGGCGGTCGGCGACTGAAATCTGGGTATGGGAACGGAGCAATTTGCCGCAGGCGTCGGCAAACGGCAGTATCCTGCACCGCCCTGACTGTGTGGAAGCAGTGGGCCGGGCAAATCTGGACTTAAACCGACTGGCGCGGGAGGTGGCGGTGTTCCAGAATTGTGCGCGCAGCGTTGCGATCCTATATTCCCAGCCATCACGGATTTATGACCGGGAATACATGGCGGAGCTGTTTAAGGCCTATGAAGGCGTATTATATGCAGGCTGCCGTCCGCGGTTTATCACAGAGGCGCAAATAGGGCAGCTGGGCGCGTATGAGCTGCTGGTTATCCCGGCAGTGACACATACCTATGAAGCGGTGCTTTCCGAAATTTGCGCGTATTTGGAACAAGGCGGGAAGGCGCTGCTCATCAGCCGGAATCATGCGGCGCTGGCGCGGGATGCATATGACCGCCCGGCAAACCGGGAACTGCTTGCAAAAATCCTTGAAAAGGCGGTTCTTTTAGATGCGGACGGCAGCGGGAACAGCCCGAATGCAGCGCATTCAAATAGGATTACCGGGCAGGTAAAACGGATGATAAACCGGGAAGCGCTGGTTACAGAGATAAGCGGCAATCCGTATAATATTGAATGGTGCGCAGCTGAAATAGACGGGAAAACGCTGGTGAATGTTTGCAGTTATGACAACATCCCCCGCAAAGTATGCCTGGCCCGCCCGGCGCGGGATTTGATATCGGGACATGCGGTCGAAACAGAGCTGGAGCTTATGCCGTATCAGCCGTTGCTATTGGAATTGAAATAAAGGAGGCCGGCTATGAAACGGAAGCTATTATGCATTTTACTGACAGCGGTGTTATTGCTGCCTGTCCAGGCATGGGCGGAAACCGCAGACCGGTTTGACCAGCTGGAGCAAGCCTTGCCGCAGCTGGAGGCGCTTCTGGCACAATGTGAAACGGCAGGGCTGGACGTGGGCTATGAACGCGCCGACTGGGCAGTGATTCGCGATTTCATTGATTATGGCCGGCAGGATTTGGACTGGGGCGATGATGTGCGGGCGGAATATGTGGCAGATTGCCTGGATGCGCTGTATGCGGATACCGCCGGCAGGCTGAACGCATATTTGGACGGTACAAAGCAACCCCTCCCTGTCAAGAGAAATCTTCCTGAAGATTTTGGCGGCGCATGGAACGGGGATTTTGTGGACGACGCGCAGCAGCCGGTCTTTCAAAATGGGTTTGGCGTATTCGACCAGCTCAAAAATGATTTGTATAAACTGCAGGAATTTGGCGGCGATATCGCACAGATTGAAATAGGGCCCAATTCTGTTTTGGCGGAAAAGGGTTCTGTCAACGGCTGGGGAACGGTGCTGTATGGCGGCGCGCAGGCAGCGGCGGAGGTTGTTGCCGGCGGCCGGGACGGAACGGGGCACGCGATGAAAATCAGCAACGCCTCCTCCAACGGGTATCTGGCCATGAACCAGAATGTCACGGTGCGCCCCAATACGACCTATGTGCTGACCGTTCATGCGAAAACGGAAGCCGCGGGCACGTTTTGGTTCAGCCCGCAGGGTTGGACGGCAGACCGGGCGACGGTCGCAAGAGGGACCAATGGCTGGACGGAGTATACCGTGGAGTACACGACCGGCGATGGGGAGTACAATATGGAAATCCTGTTTGTTTCTTCTTCTGTGTCCACTGCGGTCTATCTGGATGATATGACGCTGTGCCGGAGCGGGAGCGATACGAATATACTTCAAAACGGGGATTTTGAAGATTCTGCCGGTGCAGAGAGCGCCCATTTCCAGGCGAACACCGCCCGGATCCGCAACAGTGTCACACGGGCGCTGGATGACGCTTATGAAAGCGGCGTCATGGTGAATGTTTTGATTTCACCCCATTATTTCCCCGGCTGGATTTTAGAGCAGTATCCGGAGGCTGCGGCTATCGATTCCGGCATGGGATACGATATGAACCATCCGGTTATACAGGAGGCGCTGGATTTATACATCAAGACGCTGATGGCAGAAATCAAGGCGCATCCGGCGCTGCACAGCGTCTGCATCACCAATGAACCGACTTGTGACACGCGTACAACGCAGGGGCTGGACACGGAATACAGCGCGTATTTGCAGGAGCTTTATCAAAGCGACATTGCGGCGCTCAATGCGGTTTATGGAAGCGCTTACACGGATTTTTCCCAAGTGCGGATGCCGGCGTCCGATACCATGGATGCGGCGTATTATGATTGGGTGCAGTTTAACAATCAATATACAGCGGACTGGCACCGCTTTTTGGCGGAAACTGTGAAAAAATATGCGCCGGAGGTGGCGGTGCATGCGAAAATTATGACGATTTTCGGAAAATCCGATTCCCTTAATTACGGAATTGACCCGGAGGATTTTGCTGAATTTACCGACTATAACGGCAATGACGCATGGGGCTTTTATGGACAGAATGCAGGTGGCCTACTGTCGAAGCTGATGTGGTATGACCTGCTGGATTCCATTAAACCGTCCGCGCCGATCATCAATTCCGAGGATCATATCATTGAGGACAGGAATACGAATTATTCCCCCAATCAGGCGATACATGTGGGGGCGGATATCTGGCAAGGTGCGGTGCATGGCAGGGATGCGTCCATTGTCTGGATTTGGGGCAGGACACAGGACCAGAATGCAAATACCTATGGGAATATCCTTTACAGGCCGGACGTTTTGTCTGTATTTGCAAAGGGCAGTTTTGATCTAAACCGGCTTTCCGGGGCTGTGGCGGCGCTTCAGGAGGGAGCGCAGAAAGCGACGATTCTTTATGCGCCCACTTCCCGCGCCTATTCCGCGAAAACCGTCCGCGCCATGAAGCTGGCCTATGAAGCGGCACTGTATGCAGGCGCAAATCCCGGGTTTATCACCGAACGGCAGTTGGCGGCGGGCGTTATGCCGCAGGGTGTGCTGATTATCCCGAATGCCACGCAAGTGCAGCAGGATGCGTATGACGCCATTGCAGCTTATAAAAATCAGGGCGGCACGGTGCTGGCGTTGGGGACAGACTGCCTTTCCAGGGATGCGCATAACCGGGCGCGGGCATTGTCTATTGTATTTGATGAAACCATCCCGGTCACAGAAACGGGAACGGCCATTACCGCACCTACGGTTGGGACAGTTCAGGAGTATATTGCGGAATTGGCGGAAACGGAACTGCTGGCCGGCCCTGATGGGGCGTCCGTGACGGGCGTAGAGCAGATACGGACGGAATACGTTGGCGCCGAATTGTTGAATCTGTGCAGCTATACCTGGGACGGTGCAAAGCAGATTGCGATTGACGGGACGGCACAGGATTTGCTGACAGGTACATATTATACAGATGTGGTAGAATTGCAGCCGTTTGAGCCGGTGCTGCTGGAATTTAAGCCGCCAAAGATAATGGTGCAGGCAGATGTTGCGGAAGCAGGGGACAAAAAACAGATCCGGATGCAGCTTGAAAATCAGGGCGGCGCGGCGGATATTCTGGAACTGACGGTGCAGATCGCGAACCGGGAAACGGGGCAGTATGGCGATACGGTGCGCATCAAAAAGTATGTGGTGCCGGAGGGAACCACGTCTGTCGTTTATGAATTTTTGCCGCCGCAGGGCACGTATACAGCGTATGTGAACGGCGTATACAGCAGAGGGCAGATCGAGGAAATTCAGTTGGATATAGAATAGGGGCATACGCTATGAAAATACAGGAACTCATAAAAAAACAGGAAGCGGTTTGGGAGGAGGCGCGGGAACGCCAAGTGTTGGACCGGGAAAGCTTCTGGTACGGCACGTATGACATCAATGACAGATACGCGCCCGCCGACCTTCTGGTACAGGGCTTGCCGCTGTATACAAACCGGGAATCCAAATATTATAAGGATGCAAACCTGCTGCAGCGGCTGGGACTTTGTATGGAGTTTATATTAAAATTCCAATTGCCGGATGGATTGATTTCCCTGCCGGACTGCAATATCGATTCCCCGCCGGACACGGGCTTCCTGATCAACGATCTGAGCATTTGCTATTTCTTCATTGAGCAGGCGGGAATGCCGGAGCTTGCGCCGCTGCAGGGGCAGATCAAGCTGTTTTTGCAAAAAACAATCCCGGGAATGCTGACGGGCGGATTCCACACGGCGAACCATCGCTGGGTCATGGCCTGTGCGCTGGGGTTTTTATATCGCATTTTTGGAGACGGGCGGTTGAAAGCGCGGGCATTTGCTTTTCTCGCAGAGGGGTTTGACGTCAATGATGCAGGCGAATGGGCAGAGCGCAGCAATGTCATCTATAACGCGGTCAGCGATTTATATGCGTTTCATATCGGCGAAACATTCGGCGTGGAGGAAGCGTATGGCGCGGTGCGGCGGAACCTGGAGATGATGCGGTATATGTTCCACCCGGAATTTTATATTGCCACCGAGTATTCCACGCGTCAGGACCGCGGCACGCGGGCGCGGATGGATTCCCGCTACACCATTGTATTCCTGCTGATGTCCGTGATGGATCGAAATCCGCAGTATGCGTTTTTGGCGGAGAAAGCGCTGGAATATGCGCCGACATTTGGGTTGCTGCTGTTATACGCAGGGGTGTACGGGAGCAGGATTTTGGATACGCCGGAACCCAAAGCGGTCAGCGATTGTTACACCGTGCTTTTAAACGGCACAAAGCGAACGGATGTGCCTAAGAAATACAGCGAAAACGGCGATGCGGTGCTGCGGCACAGAAATGGGAAGCTGAGCGTGACTGTCATGGCGGGCCAGCCGGATTTTTTGTTCCTGCAGTATGGAAAGGCGCGGGCGTTTGGAATCAAGCTCCCCATTGGATGGTTTGGCATGGGCGGGATATCGTTCCCGGGCATTGAGCGGATAGACGCGGATACTTACCGGATGTACACGCCTGTCCGGGGCAAGTATTGGCAGGTGTTTGACGCGGATTTTGCAAAGCGCTACAACGGGAATTTTATCGGGATGCCCAATCAGGAGCGGGAAGATATCAACCGGGTGGAAACGGAAGCGGAGGTAAAAATCACGCTGCAAAAAAATGGCCTGGATTTAGATATCCGTATTGATAAATTACCGATGATTTTTGCCCAGCTTGTCTGTATGCTGGACTTGGAGGGGACGGTCTCAGGCGATACAGTCCGGTTGGAACAGGGCGTTATTGCATTGCAAAGCGGGCGCGCGGTTTACGAATGCGATGGAGACTGCATTGAAATTACAGGTATGGGCGGCGGGCACCGGTTCCCTGTGCTGCGGGGGGATACATTGAATCCCTGTGCGCAAAACCTGGTGGTGAACGCCGTTTCCCCAAGCGCATGGCATATTGAATTCCGCTGTTACGAGCGGTAAAGAGGCTGTCCCTGGGGCAGCCTTTTTTGATACATCCAAATGCGCCCCGCATCACATGGTCAGCGCCTGTTTTCCGCAGGCGCAGCATTTTTTGAAAGCCTTATCCAGATTGAACGCGATGCGGGGCAGATACCCCAAATCCTCCAGCAGGGTAAACAGCGGGAAGAAGATTGCCATGGGCGGCAGCATCACAGATACCACCCAGGCCAGGACGCGGTACATGCCAAAAATCAGCATTTCATAGAAAAATGCTGGGACTCCGGCCCAAACCGCAAGCTCCACAAGACGGTCTTCCACCCAGAACAGGCAGTCAGACAGCAGCTTGGACGGGTAATTTGCCCCTGTGATTGTCAGCCAGAATACAATGCCGAGCAGGGCGATCATAATGGGATATCCGGTCCATTTGTTTGTGAGGATGCGGTCAATTTTCATGTCCCGTGCATTGTAGGTTTTTTTGTCAAAGTCGATAACGCCATTGGCTGTGTCTTCAGCGTTCATCACGATACAGGACACGATGCGGTCCTTCAGTTCTTCGCCTGTGAGGCCGTTGTCCTGCAGGATACACCGGGCTTTTTTGAGCGCATCGGCAACGGCGGCGTCGGACAGCAAGTCAAAGCCGAGGTAGTCGGTCAGGCTGTTATACAGCGTTTTTTCATAATCCAGCAGGCGCAGGGCAATCCAGCGCGGGTTGATGCGGCAGTCCGGAATTTTTTCGCGGATCGGCGGCTCCAGCAGCGCCAATGCGTCCTCAATGGGTTGGATGTAGCGGATTTGCATAACGGGATCGCGGGTCTCGGCCTTCAGCAGATCCTGCACCGCCTGCATCATCTGGCGCAGGCCTTTGCCGCTTCTGGCTGCCGCGCCCACCACCGGCACCCCCAGTTTGTTTGACAAATGTTTTAAGTCGATTTTTATGTCCTTTTTTTTCGCTTCATCCATCAAATTTACGCAGACGACGACGTTTTTTGTGATTTCCAGCGTCTGCAAAACGAGATTCAAATTGCGCTCCAGACAAGTCGCGTCGCAGACTACGATTACGGCATCCGGATCGCCGAAGCAGATGAAATCCCGTGCGACTTCCTCCTCAGCGGAGTGCGCCATGAGGGAATATGTACCTGGGATGTCGACCATGACGTAGTTGGAATTGTTATGTGAGCACATCCCCTGTGCGTTGGAAACGGTTTTGCCGGGCCAGTTCCCCGTGTGTTGTTTCAAGCCGGTGAGCTCGTTGAACACCGTGCTTTTGCCGACATTTGGATTGCCCGCTAAGGCAATGACCTGATCCGCATCACTGATTTTTTTGATCACCAGCCCGTTGTCGACGGCATGCAGGCCTGTCGCAGTTTTGGTTAACCCCATTGTTTTACCACCTCTCGTATAATATATTTGTGATTATTTTTAAAGAAAATCACATAAAAAACTTGTTATCTCATAAGCCATATGAGATAATAGGCTTAGTACAGATAGAGGTCGTAGTTCACCACCTTGAAGCAACGTCTTC
>DVND01000182.1 GCA_018714645.1 Candidatus Avimonoglobus intestinipullorum | reverse complement strand
GGGTAATCGAACATATGAAACGGGTCAAACCCGTATTGATCAATCCGGAACTGCTGCATGGACTGCCGCCAGGAGGACGGCACCTGCACCTTTTGCCGTGCATAGCAGATCTCCTGCGGCAACCCCGATACATGCCGCCGGTAAATGGGCATAAACTCCCATGGCCCGTTTAATAAAACCGTTTCCCGCATACCGATGCTCCTTATGATAAAAGTAGTAGTTTTTAAAGTTCCTCTCCAAGAACTGTACTGTTGTTTCGTAGCTGTAAACTCGGTCTCGGCGATGCGTCTGTCTGATAAAAATTATAATACGCAAAATCGGAAAAATCAAGATATTTTTCCATGTTCTTATATTATCGAGAGAAAAACTGCCCTCCCTACGAAAATGGGAAGACAGTTTTTGTTACAGCTTCGTCATTACATTGTACAGCATCACAGCGGCCTGTGCCCTGGTTGCCGTATCTTTGGGCGCAAACCGGCCGTCTCCCATGCCCGCTATGACGCCTTCCGCATGAAAATAAGCCACAGCTTCCAGTGCATACGCGCTGATTTCCCCTGCATCTGCGAAATCCGCCTCCGCACTGCCGGCATTGACCTCATATGCCCGGTACAGGATTACGGCCATGTCCTGCCGGGTTATCTGCGCATTGGGGTTGAAACAGTTATTCTCATCCCCCATGACAAGCCCTGCCTGTTGCGCCGCATTGATATAGGGGTAAAACCAGTCTGATTCTGCCACGTCTGCAAATCCGGCGCCTGTTTCAGCCATCGGGGCATTTACAGCCGTGACAATCATTTTGGTAAATTCCGCCCGCGTTACCGGGTCATCCGGGCTGAAAATCCCCTCTTCTTTTCCCGAGACGACCTCTTTTTCCGCTAAATAGAGAATCGCATCCTTTGCCCATGCCGTGTTGTCCAAGTCATGGAACAGTTCCTGTGTCTGTTCCGGCTCTGCGCTGGGCTGCGCTGTTATCACGCCGACTCCGGATACGCCTTCCGAGCCCCAGCCGGTACTGCTGCCACTCGAAGAGGTGTTGCCGCCCCCGTTTCCGCCGCCGCTGCTGCCCAGAAAAGCATTTACCGCTTGGTCGAAAGCAGAAGTAACCTGTGCGTAATTCTCATAGGCTTTCCCGGCCACGCTTTCATAGACCTCCCCTTGTCTGGTGGAGCTCAATTGCCCGAACCGCGTCCTGTTCACAGGGAACAAGTTCGGAAAGCTGTCGATAATCTCTTTTGTTTCGCTATATGTATGGCAGATGAAACGCGCAGATATGGGTTTTCACAACCGTAGCAATAAAAAGCACTTTTTTCACATGCATGCCCCCGTTCCGTCTATTTTTTCTCATTTGCCCGCACGATTACAGATATGGTTGATAACAATATTTTAAAATCTGTCCATAAGGATCGGGTTTTGATGTATTCCATATCATACATGATTTTTTCTTCCGGTTTTAGAAAATACCCGCCCTTTATTTGCGCCAGCCCCGTGATACCCGGCTTCACGAGCAATCGCTGGGAAAAACCACGGACATAGGTTTCAAAATGGATGTAGAATACTTCTCGTTCAGGGCGCGGCCCCACCAAGGATAAATCCCCCTTCAGGCAGTTAAAAAACTGCGGCACTTCATCAAACTTGATGCGTCTTAAAACTTTCCCCACCGGGGTAACCCGCTCGTCATATTCGCCTTTCGACCACTGCGGCCCCTCTTTTTCCGCATCTTCATACATAGTACGGAATTTATAGATGGTAAATTTTTTCCCGTTCAGTCCAAGGCGCTCCTGCTTATAGATCGGGTTCCCCTTTGACGTTGCCGCCACGGCGATATAAACGATTGCCATGGGGAGCAGAAAAAGGAGGATGCTGATCACGGAAACCGTGATATCAACAAAACGCTTGGTAAAGCCATATATCGGCTTTGGTTGAAAATCCGCTATTTTTTCCACATCATACGCCCTCTCCGGCTTATCAAACGGAAGTATGGCTTTATTGGCATGTAAGGCATTTTCTTTGATTTCTATGGGGTTCATTTTGCATCACTTCAATTCTTCCCGTATATGTTTTTTCAGCAGTGCGAAGCTGTCCCGCACTTGCAGCGCATAGCTTTGATCCAGATGGAAAGGAACACTTCCTCTGCACAAAAACTGTTTTACGCTGTTTGTATCTAAATTTGATATATCACAGCCTTTTTCCGGATATTGGATCTCGGATAATAAATTACGCATTTTTTCCCGATAGATCACAGGATAAAAATCAATGCCCATTTTTATTGCAAGGACGGCTGAATGGAATCTTGCGCCGATCACCTTATCGCAAAGAGCGTAGGCGTGCAATATTTCGCTGCAGCTGCCGTGTTTTACAATTTCTGCCCGCTCTTGATGCTTCATCCGTTTTTTTACACATTCACAGGAAAAAACATCGTTTTCCTGCCCGGTGTCAAACGCCATCAGCAAAACGCCTTTCCCGGTTTCCTCTATCCAAAAATCCGCAATATCAGCCATTGCAGTATAATAAGGGTTCGCCTCAGCGTCGCCGTCCCGATGGAGCAGGGAAATCCCCAGTCTGCCTTCGTTCGTTTTCGCCGGCAGCCATGCATCAGGTATTGCAAACAGGAGATCCGGCATACATACAGTCTTTAGGCCGGGACAGTTTTCCCTGAGCCATATGAGACTTTTTTGATCGCGGCAGATGACAAATTTGGATTTTTTGATTCTTTGCGCCACAAGCCATTCGGCCAATTTGTTGTAAAAAGGCTCTATGTTGCAGCCTGTACAGAACTCTGCAATATGCTTTGATTTCAAAAACCATACCAACTCGCATTGTAAAGCTTTGCGGCTGTTTACCATAAATCCCGAGCCAATCACCAATAATTTGAGCAAATTCCGTGTGGCATCAACGTTTTTTATGTGCACATTCTGTTCTTCAAGCAATATCGGTGATACAGAAAAGCCATCTGTCACATAAAATTCATACTCCGGCATATAGTAAGCGGCAATTTTCTGCATATAGTCATCACCGAAGTTGTGGTCAAAATACCCGCATAACTCCAATTCCATATCATTCACTGTCTGCTTTTTTCCCGTTTATATAACGCATATATCCCAGAAGGACACTTATTACAACGCCGAGCATAAGCGCTATGGCAAGGCTTACCGTATAATAAAATACGGTGCTTGTTTGGTCTTGCACCACAACGCCTGAAATACATTCAATACTATTAGCGGATTTATAAGCGTTATAATCCTCTATAGTTGCTTTTGTCCGTTCGTACAAACTGCTAAACGATTCACAAATGGTTTTCAATTTGGTTTCAAGCTCGTTTTGCAATGCAGTATCTGAAAAACCGTCCAGGAAACTGTTGATATCATTTTGATACCGCTGCTTGTCAATCTCGGTGTTTAATGCGTCGGTGCGGTATTTCACATAATCCAGGACAAGATTGTCATATACAGACTTTGTCTGCACATAGTATTCATCGCGTTCAACATTTTCACGCACTTGTGAACTTTCATTACCGTCCTCGTTATTTGAGCTGTTATTATTCCATAGGTACTGCTGGTTCTTTTCGGCATAAACAGACATAAGGTTTTTTTGCGTTTCCGCCTTTTGATGATTCAGGTCAATCTCATACTGTGCATCTGTTACTTTATTTTCAAGAGAATTCCGCAAATACCAGGCGTTTTTGGTGATCCCATTTTCGACAATCATCCGTTCCGCAACAGATAATTCCTGCTCCGCCAGCGATTTGTATTCTGCCGCAAGGTCTAAAACAGAATACCCGGTGTGCGGCGAGTGGTAGTTATTGCCTTCAGCATAAATATTGGAAAGATATTCGATATTGGAATTGATTTTCTCGCGCAGCATATCCACAGTATCATAATAGTCGTACTGCATGGCGGCTTCGCCGGACAG
>DVND01000015.1 GCA_018714645.1 Candidatus Avimonoglobus intestinipullorum | reverse complement strand
TCAATCGTGCATGTGCTGTATATCAATGCGCCGCCCGGCTTCAAATACCGCCCGGCATTTTCCAAAATCCGATACTGTATAGCGGCGATCCCGCTCTGTTCTTCCTTATTCCACTTGATATCCGGCTTGCGCCGGATAATCCCAAGACCGGAGCAGGGGACGTCCGCCAGGATTTTATCCGCCGAACCCTCCAGCGCCGGGTCATACACCGATGCATCCCGCACCTCTGTCCGGATGATTCCAATCCCCATGCGCCGCGCATTGTCCTGCACCAGCTTGATCTTATGTTCAAAAATATCAAATGCGAAAACCGTCCCGCGGTTTTGCATCAATTCTGCCAAATGTGTCGTTTTGCCGCCCGGCGCGGCGCACAGGTCGATGACCCGTTCCCCTTCCTGCGGATGCAGCGCCACACCCGCCATCATCGCCGCCACATCCTGGACGATAAACAGCCCCTCCCGGTATGCCTTTGAGGCTTCTATCTGGAATCCGCCGCTTTCCAGCGCGCCGGCGTACAGCGGATGGACTTTTGCTTCCGGCAGCTGCCCAGCCAAAGCTGCGGCAGTCGTTTTCAGCGTATTGGCGCGCAGTGTCAGCGCCGCGTCCTGATTCATGGCCCGCATCAGCTGCTCTGTAAATTCATAGCCGAATGCAGCAACCCATTTTTCACAAAGCCACATGGGGAACGCTTCCCGCACCGACAGCAATTCCATTTTGGACTCGGGCCAGCGCACGCCCTCCCGCAGCACAGAACGGAGCACGCCGTTGACATAGCCCGCGCTGGCGCCGTGCCCATACCGCTTCGCCAGCTTCACGCTCTCGTTCACCGCCGCAGATGCGGGCACCTTATCCATATATAATATCTGATAAATCCCCATCCGCAAAATCTGGCGGATATAATCCGAAAGCTTTTTTATTTTTATGTTGGAAAATTGCTCAATTACATAATCCAGCGTCAGCTTCCGTTTGATGACGCCGTATACCAAATTCGTGATAAACGCCTTATCCAGCATATCGTTGACATGCTTTAGGTACTTCTTCAAAGCCAAATTCGGATACGCCCCATGGCACTCTGCCTCATAAAGAACCAGCAGCGCTGTTTCCCTGTCTGTTTTCATACGCAATCCTCTTCTGTTTAATCCCGCCGCCGGCGGTTGACAAGCAATAACAGCCGCAAAAGCTGCAGCGCCGACGAAAGCACCGCGGCCACATAGGTCATTGCGGCGGCTTTTAACACCTTGCCCGCGTTTTTCACTTCCTCCGCATCCAGCATGGAGGAAGTCTTCAATATTGCCAAAGCCCTGCGGCTGGCGTTAAATTCCACCGGCAATGTCACAAGCTGGAACAGCAATACGCCCGAAAACAGGAATACGCCCGCCATGGCCAGCGGCGTCATCCCCAGAATCAGCCCGATAAAAAACAATGGCATTGACAGCGACGACCCAATGTTCACCACCGGCAAAATCGCATTGCGCACCTTGATGGGCGCATAGCCCTTCGCATGCTGGATCGCGTGTCCCGCTTCATGCGCTGCAACGCCGATTGCCGCCACAGATGCAGACTGGTATGTCGCATCCGACAGGCGGATTACCCCGTCCCGCGGGTCAAAATGGTCGTTCAGGTTTCCCTGGATATGCTCAATCCGCACGCTGTATAGCCCATTTGCGTCCAAAATCTGCCGCGCCGCGTCCATCCCGGTCATTCCCCGCCGGCTGTTGACCTTCTGGTATTTTGAAAATGTGGCCTGCACGCCAAAGGACGCAAACATGGAAAGCATAAACGCAATCAAAACCAATATATAGGTGTTATCCCAATAAAACACTGCCGTCACCTCTTATTCTAAAATCGCTCCCATATCCATAGTGTGCCCCAACAGGTACGCATCTATGTGCATCCGCTTTTTCCCGGCGAACTGCACCTCCTGGATATAAACTGCGCCGTCCTTGCAGGACACCAGCAATCCCTTCCCCTGATCATGGCGGACAATCCTGCCGCAGGCGCCTCCGGGGATCTCATCGGAAAGCCGCGCAGAAAGGATTTTCACCTGTTCGCCCTTATAATGTGTATATGCCAGCGGCCATGAATTCATGCCGCAAATCAGCTTCACAATGGTTTTCGGCGGCTGGTTCCAATCAATTCTCCCCATTTCCTTCCGGATCATCGGCGCATAGGTATGCGCGCTGTGCTCCTGGGGGATCGGGATGATCGTTTCAATATTGCGGATGGTTTCAGCTAAAACCTTTGCGCCCAAAACCGCAATGCGCTCAAACAGCTCTGCGCTGGTCTCATACATCCCGATCTCAAGGCGTTCTGAGAGCAGCATATCGCCGGTATCCAGCCCCTCGTCCATTTTCATAGTTGTCACGCCGGTGTATTGCTCCCCATTGATCACTGCCCACTGCACCGGCGCAGCGCCCCGGTATTTCGGCAGCAGCGACGCATGCATATTGATGCAGCCGAATTTCGGCGCATCCAATACATATTGGGGCAGGATTTTCCCATAGGCCACAACGGCGATCAACTCCGGCCGCAATTCCTCCAGCACCGGCTGCAATTCCCCGTTTTTCAGTCGCTCCGGCTGATAGACCGGGATGCCGCGCTCCTGCGCCAACACCTTGACCTCCGGCGGGGCCAGCTTCTGCCCGCGCCCTTTGGGCTTGTCGGGCTGGGTCACCGCGCCGACGATGTCAAACCCGTCGTCCAGCAGCCTTTTCAGGCAGACCGCCGCGATATCCGGCGTCCCCATAAACAGAATTCTCAATCCAATGCACTTCCTCAGTTTTCAAGAAATTTTGTCACCCGGTCCACAAACACTTTCCCGTCCAAATGATCCAACTCATGGCAGAATGCGCGGGCGAGCAGCTCCTCTCCCGTTTTCTGAAACACAGTTCCATGCCGGTCCTGCGCCTCCACCGTCACAATGTTTGGACGTTCCACCTCCCCGAACAAGCCCGGAAAGCTCAAACACCCTTCCGCGCCGTTCTGGGAACCGCTCTGGGACACGATCCGCGGGTTGATCAGCTCTATCCGCCCATCGCCAATGTCAATCACCACCACGCGCTTTAATATTCCCACCTGCGGCGCCGCAAGTCCTACGCCGTCCGCTTTTTTCATGGTGTCATACATATCGTCCAGCAATATCCACAGCTTTTTATCAAAATCTTTCACTTCTTTGCAGACCTTGCGCAATATTTCGTCGTCCTTTTTTCTGATTTCCCTGATTGCCATTGCGTCCCATTCCTTTCTTAAATATACGGCGTTACCCGCCTTTTTATTATAACAACATCAATATATATTATTTGGATTTTTATCAATTACAACTGCAATTTCCCCATACAGCGCATTCTTCCGGCAGGCCTTCTGTGCATCGTTCAGCAACTCGCCCAGCCCGTCCGCATCTTCGCATTTAATCAGAATCCGCCAGCGGAATTTGTTTTTAATGCGCAATATGGACGCAGGGACCGGCCCCAACACCTGGGATTTCTGCGGCAGCTTCTTCAACCCCTGCAATTGCTTGGCAAAAAACCTTGCCGCCTGCGGCACCAGCGCCTCGCTGGAGCCCGCAAACAAAATGCTCACAATGTCCGAAAACGGCGGATACCACAGGGCTTTGCGCATTTGGATTTCTGTCTCGTAAAATGTCTTGTAGTCGTGCGCTTTCGCCAGCACCACCGCCTCGTGATCCGGATTATACGTCTGAATCACCGCCCGGCCCGGCTTGCCGGCGCGGCCCGCCCGGCCCGTCACCTGCTCCAGCAGGTCAAACGTCCGCTCACCTGCGCGGAAATCGTCAATGTTCAGCATCGTATCCGCCGATATGACGCCCACCAGCGTCACATTCGGGAAATCCAGCCCCTTTGCGACCATCTGCGTCCCAATCAGGATGTCTGTTTTCTTCTGCTGGAATTCACGCAGAATGGCCTCATGGGCGCCCTGCCGGCCAGTCGTATCCACATCCATCCGCAGCGTCGCAGCACTCGGGAACAACGCCTTGATTTCCTCCTCCACCTTTTGCGTCCCCCCGCCGAAATAGCGGATGTACTTGCTTCCGCACGCGGGGCAGACCTGATAATTTTTAACGGAATACCCGCAGTAATGGCACCGCAGCGTATCGTTAAATTTGTGATAAGTGAGGGAAATGTTGCAGTTCGGGCATTCCGCCACAAACCCGCAGCTGCGGCAGGAAACAAACGTGGAAAAGCCCCGCCGGTTCAAAAACAAAATCGTCTGTTCTTTATTTTGCAGATTATATGCGATCTCCGCCTGCAGCGCCGCGCTGAATACCGATTTATTCCCATTCTCCAGTTCTTGGCGCATATCCACAATGGAAACGGCTGGCATCCGGCGCGAATTCACCCTGTTTTTCATCTCAAGGAGCCGGTATTCGCCGGCTTTCGCCTTATAATAGGAGGTGACCTGCGGCGTTGCCGACGCCAAAAGCAGCACCGCCCCATACTGCCGCGCCCGGAATGCAGCGACTTCCCGCGTATCATACCGCGGCAGCATCTCCGATTTATAAGAGGTCTCATGCTCTTCATCAATAATAATGATCCCAATATTAGAAAACGGTGCAAACACTGCGGAACGGGCGCCGATAACGATATCCGCCTCCCCGTCGCGCATCCGTTTCCACTCGTCATATTTCTCCCCCAGCGACAATCCGCTGTGAAACACCGCCACCCGTTCCCCGAAGCGGCTGGTGAACCGGGCGACCATCTGGGGCGTCAGCGCAATTTCAGGGACCAGCAACACCGCCTGTTTCCCCCTGTTTATCACGCGTTCTATCAGACGCATATACACTTCCGTTTTGCCGCTGCCCGTCACGCCGTGAAGCAGCACGCCGGCATACGCGCCCTGTTCCAGATCTTGTTCAACGGCGCAGACCGCCTGCCGCTGTTCTTTGGTCAATTCCGGCGGGACAAGCGCTTCATCCCGGCTTCGATGTACCGCCCTGGATACAACAATATTTTTCAAACGGATATAGCCTTTTTTCTCCAATGCGGAAATTGCGTTATAGCTACCTTCCGTAAACTGTATCAAATCTGAAAGGGATACAATCTCATTCATGCATAATATTTCCAGCATCTTTGCCTGGACAGCTGCGCGTTTTTTCGTGAGCATCCCAATCAATTCACCGGCGTCATCCACGGAAACGGCAAGGCTTGCCACCCGCACGGTTTTATCCTTAACCAGGCGCGTATCGCGGTATTCCCGCTTTAATACGCCTGCATCGCACAGCCTCTTTAGCTGCGCGCTGATGTTGGTCTCAAAAAACTGCATCAGATAATTGACTTCCGCCGCGCCGCCGTTATTTCGGAGCACATCCAGCAATTTCCGGTCATTTCCTTCCGCGGAATCCGCTTTCAGCACGATCCACTCCTCCGGCTTCACACTGGTTCCGGCAGGGATGATGGCGCGGATGATATCCAAAAAACTGCAAAAATACTTCTCCCGCATCCAATAAATCAAGTCAAGCATCTTTTCGTCAAAGACGCGCCCCGCATCCGCCAAGCGGATGATTTCCTTGAGGTTTTTTGCCCTGCTGCCCGCTGCAATGCCGAAAACATATGCCTCTTTCTGGCGGTTCCCCGCGCCGAACGGTACAATGACCCGGCTGCCCACTGTTACCTGCAGCCCCTCCGGTATCAAATAATCGAACAGCTTGTCAACCTGCTTTGATTGATGATTCACAACGACCTGTGCGACCACAGCTTTGTCCTCCAGCAACTCGGATTATTCGCTTTTCGGCTCTGTTATCCCGGCCTGTTCCTTTTCCTTGGGCTGCGGGCGGATATACCCGACTCTCCCGGCCGCAATTTCCTCAACTGCGATGGAAACAGCCTTTTTGGAATCACATTCCACCAGCCCTTTTCCCGATTCTCCAATCATCCTGGCGCGCTTTGCCACCATTGCGACCAGCGTATATCTGCTGTCCACGCACTTTGAAAGCGTACTGATTCCCGGTTTGATCATCATAATTGAAAACACTCCTTTAATAATTCTCGTTCAGCAATTGATATATAAAAGCATTATCCTGCTTCCTCTTTGCAATGATTCCCTTGATTTGCCCCACACAATCCTCTAAATCATCATTGACAATGATGTGGTTGTATTTAAATGCCTGTTCAAACTCCCATTTTGCGGCGTCAAGCCGTTTTATGATTTGGTCCATGTCCTCCCGCCCGCGTTCTGTGAGCCTTTTTTTCAGTTCGCGCATAGAAGGGGGGACAATGAAAATCAAGACGGCCTCCGGCAGCATTTCCTTTACCTTTAACGCCCCCTGCGGCTCAATTTCCAGGATCACGTCCTTGCCTTCCTCCAGCATTTTTTCAACGCTTTGGCGTGGCGTCCCGTAATAATTATCGTTGTACACCGCCCATTCCAGCATCATCCCGTTGACAATCATATCCTTAAACTGCTCCACCGTCGTGAAATGGTACGTAATGCCGTCGGTCTCCCCTGTCCTGCGGTCGCGCGTCGTCGCCGAGACGGAGAGGAATAAATCCTCCGTTTTCAAAAGCTCCGCGCAGACGGTGCCTTTTCCCGTTCCGGACGGCCCCGAAATCACAAACAACGCACCCTTACTCATCCAAATCTTCCCCCATCCCGTCCTCCTTTTCAGCCAGACGGTTCGCCACGGTTTCCGGCTGGATGGAGGATAAAATCACATGGTCGCTGTCGGTAATAATGACCGCCCGCGTCCTGCGCCCGTAGGTGGCGTTTATCAGCAGCCCCTTGTCGTCCGCCTCACGGATAATCCGCTTGATCGGCGCCGATTCCGGGCTGACGATCGCAACCAGGCGGTTCGCCGCGACCATATTCCCGAACCCAATGTTAATTAACTTCACAGCGCATGCTCCTTTCCGGCATTATTCAATGTTCTGCACCTGCTCCCGCAGCTTCTCTATTTCGCCCTTCAATTCCACAACAATTTTCGCAATTTCAATGTCGTTGGCCTTCGATCCGGTGGTATTGACCTCCCGGTTGATTTCCTGGATCAGGAAATCAAGCTTCCGTCCCGCCGGTTCGTTCCTGTTGATAATTTCATAAAATTCGTCAAAATGGCTGGAAAGCCGCACAATCTCTTCATTGACCGCCACCTTATCTGCAAAAATCGCAACCTCGGTTAAAATCCGGTTCTCGTCAATATCCCGGTCATCCAGCAATTCTTTTATTTTCGCATATAACTTTTCTTTATACTCCGCCACGGTTTCCGGGGAACGCGCATCAATTTTTTCGGCCAGTGTTTTCATGTACTCCACCCGTGCGCACAAATCGTTCTGGATCCGTTCACCCTCCCGTTCCCGCATGGAGGAAAACATCTCAAAAGCGGGCTGCATCGCATGCTCCACTAAGGCGTACAAGGCGTCTTCATCCTCCTCCTTGCGCTCCGCTTTAAAAATGTCCGGGTATTTGGCAACCCCCATCACCGTGATATCGTCCTTCAGCCCGAATTTATCCCGGAGTGCATACAGCGCTTTCAGATAGTTTTCCGCCAGTTCCTCATTCAAAATGATCTCCTTGTCGGCTTCTTCGTAGCTTTCGATGGCGATGTAGATATCAACCTTGCCTCTGGAAATATAATGTGACGCAAATTCACGCACCTTGTCCTCTAAAAAACTATAATACCGCGGAACTTTAATCGTATAATCGGAATAGCGGTGATTTACGGACTTCACCTCAACCGCGATTTTTTTCCCGCCTTCCACAGTTTCAAACCGGCCGTACCCGGTCATACTTTTTATCACACACTTCACCCACTTTATCATGATTCAATCTATTATATCACACTCCCGCAAAAAAGAACATACCTATTTGAAAATTTTTTTAAATTTTCTTCCAATACAATGCAATTTATGGTATACTATCTGCAAAAGGAACACCGGCGCGCATACGGCCGGTACGGAGGTATAAACATGGCATTGGACACACTGGCGGTCTGCTGCCTGGTGCGGGAACTGGAATCCGCGCTGGCGTCGGCCCGCATAGATAAAATACACCAGCCGGAACGGGATGAAATTTTAATCAGCTTCCGGGCTTACCAGGAGCATTACAGGCTCGTCCTCTCCGCAAGCGCGGCGCATCCCCGCGTGCACTTTACAAACACGCAAAAGGAAAACCCCGCCGCGCCGCCCATGTTCTGCATGCTGCTGCGTAAATACCTGGCGGGCGGCAAAGTCGCCGCCGTCACGCAGCCCCATTTTGAACGCATCATCCAGTTTGACATCGAATCCTATAACGAACTGGGGGATCTGACGGTTAAAAAGCTGATTGTAGAACTGATGGGGCGGCATTCCAACATCATATTGGTTTCCGAAAACAATCAAATCATCGATTCCATCAAGCATGTGGATTTCACCGTCAGCTCTGTGCGGCAAATCCTGCCGGGGCTGCCCTATGCGCCCCCGCCGGCGCAGGACCGGCCCGCTGTGCTCTCGGATGCTGCGCCGGCGCCTGACTTTTCAAATGCGTCCATGCGGGCCGATAAGGCGGTGCTGTCCTCAGTTGCGGGTATCAGCCCGCTCACCGCGCGGGAAATTGTCTATGAAGCCTGCGGGCGCTGCGATCTATTGTGCGCCGATTTGAGCGCTGCGCAACAGGAACGTATAAAGAACCTTCTGGCGCAATTGCAAACCCCTGTGTTCTCCCCCTGTATGATTACCGACGCCACTTCCGGAAAGGTGCTGGATTTCAGCGCCATCCCAATCCGGCAATATGAGGATACAGCGGCAATCCAAAACTTTGATTCCATGAATGCATTGCTGGATGTATTTTACTCCGCCAAGGATTCCGCCGACCGTATACGGCAGAAGAGCGCGGATTTGGTAAAGCTGCTCCACACCAATCTGGAACGGCTCTCCAAAAAGCTGGCCATCCAGCAAAGCACCTTAAAACAGGCGGAAAATAAGGAACAATACAAAATATACGGCGATCTGCTGACTGCAAACCTCTATAAAATCACGGACAAAGCAAAAAGTGTCACTGTCGAAAACTACTATGAACCCGGTGCGCCCGCGGTCTGCATCGAGCTGGACCCGAAGCTGTCCCCCTCCCGCAACGCCCAGCGGTACTATAAGCGCTATAATAAGGCGAAAACCGCTGAAATCGAGGTGGCGAAGCAAATGGAGCACACGCTGGAGGAAATAGAGTACCTGGGCTCCACGCTGGCCCTGTTGGAAAACTGCACCACGGAATCGGATTTAAACGCCATCCGCCGGGAATTAACGGAACAGGGCTACATCAAACGGCGGACGCAGGCGAAAAAAGGGAAACAGCAGCAGGCAGCGTCTAAGCCCATGCATTTCATCAGCAGCGACGGTTTTGACATCTATGTGGGTAAAAACAACACGCAGAACGATTATCTGACTCTGCGGTTTGCCAATTCCCAGGATTTGTGGTTCCACACAAAGAAAATCCACGGTTCCCACACCATCATAAAGCTGGGAACGGATAAAAATATCCCGGAGCGGACCATCCGCGAGGCGGCGGCCCTGGCCGCCTATTACTCCAAAGCGCGCGATTCGTCCCAAGTGCCGGTGGATTATACCATCATTAAAAATGTGCATAAGCCCAACGGCGCGAAGCCGGGCATGGTGATTTACGATTCTTATAATACCCTGTATGTGACGCCTGCGCTCCTTCAGGAAACGGATAAATAAACAATACAAAGGATGTGTACTATATGAATAATGACCCAATTAAGCTCACGCCTGCCTTTAAAGACTATCTGTGGGGCGGTACGAAATTAAAAACCTGTTATAATAAAAAATCCGATTTGGATATTGTGGCGGAAAGCTGGGAGCTTTCCACGCATAAAGACGGGCAGAGCACTGTCGCAACCGGCCCCTATGCGGGATGTACGCTGTCTGCATATATCGAACAATGCGGCAGGAACATTTTAGGGAAAAATGCGCTCAAATTCGCATATTTCCCCATTCTCATTAAATTGATTGACGCGAAAAACCCCCTCTCCGTCCAGGTGCACCCGGACGATGCCTATGCATTGGCACACGAGGGCGAATACGGGAAAACAGAAATGTGGTACGTGCTGGATTGTGACGAAGGCGCCAGCCTTTATTACGGCTTTAACCGCAGGCTTTCGCGGGAGGAATACCGGGAACGGATTGAAAACAATACCTTGCTGGAAGTGCTGAATGAAGTAAAGGTCAAAAAAGGCGATGTATTTTTTATTCAGGCGGGCACCGTACACGCGATCGGCGCGGGTATTATGATTTGTGAAATCCAGCAAAATTCCAATACCACCTACCGCGTCTATGACTACGGCCGCAGGGATGCGGACGGCAATACCCGCCCCCTGCACATCGAACAGGCGATTGCGGTTTCCACATTGGCGCCCGCGCCGGCGTACACACCGGCGGGCAACACATTGGCAAGCTGCGACTATTTCACGGTGGAAAAACACAAATTTAACGGAAAAAAGACGCTCCATATCACTCCGGACTGCTTCCATTCCCTCATTGCAGTGGATGGGGGCTGCACGCTGCATCTTAATAACGGCGCAACTCTTACTGTCAATAAAGGCGACAGCATCTTTATCCCCGCCCAGGATGCGGATTATACGCTGGAAGGAGACGCAGAACTGATTTTATCATACGTATAAAAAAGAGGGCAAACGCCCTCTTTTTTATGCAAACATTTTCGCCGCCAGCGCCGCGCCGATAATCCCGGCATCATTAAACAGCGTCGCGACTTTGATTTCCGTTTTTTCCAAATACTTGTTGTATCCATACTGATTGACAAAATCA
>DVND01000181.1 GCA_018714645.1 Candidatus Avimonoglobus intestinipullorum | reverse complement strand
TGGGGATCATTGTTTTGGGCTTGATTGCCTTTGCTTTTTCGACGGCAGGCGGCCTGTTCCTTGGAAATATCATGTGCAAGCTGACAGGTGGAAAGGTGAATCCGCTGATTGGTTCCGCCGGTGTTTCCGCGGTGCCGATGGCGGCGCGTGTGTCCCAGGTGGTGGGGCAGAAAGAGAACCCATCTAATTTTCTGCTGATGCATGCCATGGGGCCGAATGTGGCGGGAGTTATCGGTTCCGCTGTTGCAGCGGGCGTATTTCTGTCCATGTTTGCGTAATAAATAGATTTTGATGATAAGGAGTGAAGATAGATGGCAAAAGCGAAGCCGGTACAAATTACCGAAACAGTTTTGAGAGATGCGCACCAATCGCTGATTGCGACCAGGATGACAACGGAACAAATCCTTCCGATCGTGGAAAAGCTGGATGAAATCGGCTATCATTCCCTGGAGGCTTGGGGCGGCGCGACGTTTGACGCCTGCCTGCGGTTTTTGAATGAGGACCCGTGGGAGCGTCTCCGGAAGATCAAAGAACGGGCAAAAAAGACGCCGATCCAGATGCTGTTCCGCGGCCAGAATGTGTTGGGATACAGGCATTATGCGGATGACGTTGTACAATATTTTGTACAGAAATCCATTGCAAACGGCGTGGATATCCTGCGTATTTTTGATGCGTTGAATGACGTGCGCAACCTGAAGTGCGCCATTGACGCTTGTAAAAAGGAAAAAGGGCACGTCCAGGCGACAGTTTGTTATACCATCAGCCCGGTGCACAATGTGGAAAGCTTTGTAAAAATGGCGAAGCAGCTGGAAGAAATGGGCGCAGATTCCATTTGTATTAAAGATATGGCTGGGTTACTGCTCCCGTATACGGCGTATGAGCTGGTAAAGGCCATGAAGGAGACGGTGAAAATTCCGATCCAGCTGCATACCCACTATACCAGCGGCGTTGCATCCATGACGTATTTGAAGGCCATTGAAGCAGGCGTGGACGTTATCGACTGTGCCATGTCCCCGATGGCGATGGGCACCAGCCAGCCGCCCACGGAACCAATGGTTGCGACTTTGCAGGGGACGCCGTATGACACAGGCTATGATTTGGAAAAGCTGACGGAGATTGCGGCATATTTCCGCCCGCTGCGGGAAGAATACCTGAAAAGCGGCTTGATGAACACCAAGGTTTTGGGCGTGGATGTCAACACGCTGCTGTATCAGGTGCCGGGAGGGATGCTTTCCAACCTTGTTTCCCAGCTGAAGCAGCAGAATGCGGAGGATAAATTTGAGGAAGTGCTGCAGGAAATCCCGCGCGTGCGCGAGGATTTGGGTTATCCGCCGCTGGTAACGCCTACCAGCCAAATCGTCGGGACGCAGGCAGTGCTCAACGTGCTGATGGGCGAGCGGTATAAGATGATTTCCAAGGAGACCAAGGGGATCGTCCGTGGGGAATACGGCAAGACGCCGGTGGAAATCAAGCCGGAAATTGTGAAAAAGATTATTGGCGATGAGGAACGCATCACCTGCCGCCCGGCGGATTTGATCAAGCCGGAGCTGGATACGCTGAAAAAGGAATGCGCAGAGTGGATCGAGCAGGATGAAGATGTTTTGAGCTACGCGCTGTTCGGCCAGGTTGCGACGAAGTTCTTTGAATACCGCCAAGCGCAGAAATATAAAATAGACCCCGAATTGGTAAATAGGGAAGATAAAACTTATCCTGTATGATAAAAATATAGTTAGAGCAAAAAAAGGACGGTATGCTCTTGCTGCATGCCGTCCTTTCAATTTAAAATAAAATGAAAGGAGTACGTACAATGAGTAAGAATGTATACGACACGCTGAAGGAACGCGGCCTGATTGCCCAGACCACCCATGAAGATGAAATCCGCGAATTGTTGGGAAAGGAGCGCGTGACCTTTTATATTGGCTTCGACCCCACGGCCGACAGCCTGCATGTCGGACATTTTTTGCAGATGGTCGTCATGAAGCATATGCAGGACGCGGGGCACCGGCCCATTGCCCTGGTTGGCGGCGGCACCGGGATGGTTGGCGATCCCAGCGGACGGACGGACATGCGCTCTATGATGAACCAGGAGACCATCCAGCATAATTGTGACTGTTTCAAAAAGCAGTTGGGGATGCTGATTGATTTCTCGGATGACAAGGCGATTATGGTCAATAATGCCGACTGGCTGCTGGATTTGAATTATATTGCGTTTCTGCGTGAGATTGGGACATGCTTTTCCGTCAACAAAATGCTGACGGCGGAATGCTTTAAAAAGCGGATTGAAAAAGGGCTGTCGTTCTTAGAATTCAATTACATGCTGATGCAGGCTTATGATTTCCTGATGCTCAACCGTAAATATGGCTGCAAAATCGAGCTTGGCGGCGATGACCAATGGTCCAATATCCTGGCGGGGATCGATTTGTGCCGCCGGAAGGATCAAACCCAGACCTACGGCATGACTTTTACATTGCTCACCACGTCAGAGGGCATAAAGATGGGAAAAACCGCCAAAGGCGCGTTGTGGCTCGATCCTGAAAAATGTAAGCCCTATGATTTTTACCAGTACTGGGTGAACGTGCAAGATGCCGATGTTATCAATTGCCTGAAGCTCATCACGTTCGTCCCTATGGATGAAATCCGTGAAATGGAAAAATGGGAAGGCAAAGAATTGAATGCAGCGAAAAAGCGGCTTGCATACGAAGTGACGAAGCTGGTACATGGTGAAGAGGAAGCGCAAAAGGCGCAAAAAGCTGCTGAGGAATTGTTTGTAGGAGGCGGCGTCAGCGAAAATATGCCGACCACAGAACTGGCGGCCGGAGAAGCAATCGGCGCCGGGATTTTAGACGTATTGCTGAAAACGGGCCTGATCCCATCCAAAGCAGAAGGGAGACGGCTGGTACAACAAAATGGTTTATCTGTAAATGAAAAGAAAGTCAATGACCCAAATATGACCGTGACTGCCGAATTGTTTGCGGGCGACGGCATGATCATTAAAAAAGGAAAAAAAGTATTCCATAGAGTCGTTATAAAGTGATTGATGAAACAACAGGTAACAGTTTTGCCTGTTGTTTTATATTGACTAAAAACCATATTTTGTGGTATAATATATATAATAGAAATTCGGAAAAATTTGCATACACGGTATGCTTTATAAATGGAGGTAAAATTTGTGGCAAAAAAACAAAAACTGAAAATAATACCATTGGGCGGGCTGGACGAGATCGGAAAGAACATGACCGCCATTGAGTATGGAAATGAGATCATTCTGGTGGACTGCGGGATGTCCTTCCCGGACGACGATATGCCGGGGATTGATTTGGTGATTAACGACATTTCCTATCTGGAGAAGCACCGGGAGAAGGTCAAGGCGATTTTCCTGACCCACGGGCATGAAGACCATATCGGCGGGCTGCCGTTCTTTTTAAAAAACATTAATGTACCCGTTTACGGTACGCGGCTGACGATTGCCCTGGTGGAACATAAGCTGAAAGAGCACAATCTCCTGTCGAAAGTGAAGCTGCATAGCGTCCGCGCAGGAAACGTCATTACGGTCAGCCAGAATTTTAAAGTGGAATTTATCCGCACGAACCACTCCATTGCCGATTCCGCGGCGCTGGCGATTACAACGCGATACGGGACGCTTTTGCACATGGGCGATTTTAAAATCGACACAACGCCCATCGTAGGCGAGATGATTGACCTGACGCGGCTGGGGGAATTGGGCAAAGAGGGCGTTTTGGCGCTGATGTCCGACAGTACCAATGTGGAGCGCGAGGGTTATGCCATGAGTGAGCGGAGCGTTGGGGAGAAGTTCGAACAGATCTTCAAGAACTGCAATAAGCGGATCATTGTGGCGACGTTTGCATCCAATGTGCACCGGGTGCAGCAAATTATCAATGCAGCGGTGGCGAATAACCGGAAGGTTGCCGTGTCCGGGCGGAGTATGGAGAATATTGTTGAAATTTCCATCCTGCTGGGATACATGAAAATCCCGGAGGGCGTTTTGATCAACATTGACAATATCAAAAAATACCGGCCAAACCAGCTGGTGATTATTACGACGGGCAGCCAGGGCGAGCCCATGAGCGCATTGACGCGCATGGCATATTCCGACCACCGCAAGGTGGAAATCACCAAGGATGATTTGATTATTATTTCTGCTACGCCGATTCCGGGCAACGAAAAGACGGTGTCCAATGTCATTAATGAGCTGTTTAAAATCGGCGCGGAGGTCATTTATAAATCCTTGGCAGATGTCCATGTTTCCGGGCACGCTTGCAAAGAAGAGTTGAAAATGATCCTTGCGCTGACAAAGCCGAAATTTTTTATCCCGGTGCATGGGGAGCACCGCCATCTGGAGCTGCATGCAAAATTAGGGGAAAAAATAGGGATCCCGGCAAAAAATACCTTTGTTTTAAGCAATGGCAAGGTGCTGGAGCTGGATGCGGAGGAAGCAAAAGTCAGCGGGACAGTCCCGGCAGGGAATATCCTGGTGGACGGGCTTGGCGTCGGCGATGTGGGGAACATTGTTTTGCGTGACCGGAAGCATCTGGCGCAGGACGGCCTGATTATTGTTGTGGCAACGCTTTCCAGGGAGACGGGGCAGTTATCTGCCGGGCCGGATATCATCTCCCGCGGGTTTGTATATGTGCGCGAAGCGGAGGACCTGATCGACCATGTGCGCGATGTGGCAAAGGACAGCATTGAAAAATGCAATAAGGGCCATCACATGAGCGATTGGGCGACAATGAAAAACACACTGAAGAACAATATTTCCAAATATATTTACGAAAAGACAAACAGAAGCCCCATGATTCTGCCAATCATTATGGAAGTGTAAGAGGTGGCGGGAATGGATGTGTATGAAAAGCTGCAAAAAAGTCTTGCGGCTGTGCGCGGTATTACGGATTTCAAACCAAAGCTCGCATTGGTATTGGGTTCGGGTCTTGGGGCGTTTGGAGACCGGGTGAAAAGCATCTGTTCGATCCCATATGCGGAGATTGACGGATTTCCTGTTTCCACAGTGCAGGGGCATCAGGGGCGGTTCATTTTTTGTATGGTGGGAACGGTTCCAATTGTGGTGATGCAGGGGCGTGTTCACTATTACGAGGGCTATGACATGCAGGATGTGGTTTTGCCTATCCGGCTGATGAAGCTCATGGGCGCGGAGGAGTTGATTCTGACAAATGCTGCCGGCGGTATCAACCGCAGCTTTGTACCGGGGGATCTGATGCAGGTTACAGGCCATATCAGCACCTTTGTGCCGTCGCCTTTGCGGGGCGCGAATGTGGAGGAACTGGGTGTGCGGTTCCCCGATATGAGCGCGGTATATGATAAGGATTGGCTGGAGGAAATCAGCGCCATCGGGCAGCGGGTGGGTGTGCCGCTCAAACGCGGCGTATACGTGCAGACGCCCGGGCCGAATTATGAAACGCCGGAGGAAATCCGCATGTTTGAAACACTGGGTGCAGATGCCGTTGGTATGAGTACGGCCTGTGAAGCCATAGCGGCGCGGCACATGGGGATGCGCGTTGCGGCAATTAGCTGTATTTCCAATATGGCGGCGGGCATCAGCAAACAGCCGTTGTCCCATCAGGAGGTCAAAGAGACCGCCGATAAGACGGGCCCGCGGTTTGAGAAGCTGTTGGAAGCAGTGATAAAACAAAAAAAGCAGTCTTAGGACTGCTTTTTTAATGCCCTTGTTTTCAAAATAGCAATTGCCGTTTTCATATCGTGGATTTGATTTTGCAGCACCATGTGGTACAGGGCTTCCAAATCGTAGAACGCCACATCCAAAAATTCATCTTGGTCGAGGTGCTGCCGGGATTGCCGCAGATCTGTGGCCAAATAGATATTGATGCGCTCGCCGCAGTAGCCCGGCGTTGGATAATACTCTCCCAAATGGGTCATTTTCCCTGCGATCAGTCCGGCTTCCTCTTCCAATTCCCGGATGCCGCACTCCAGTGGGTTTTCGCCCCACTCCAGCTTCCCGGCGGGGATTTCCAGCACCAGTTCTTCAACCGCTTTGCGGTATTGCCGCACCATCGGCACGCGGTTTTGTTCATCAACGGCGATAATCCCCACACCGCCGGGATGCCGGATCAGTTCCCGCGTGGATTCGCCGCCGTTTGGCAGGGTGACGGTGTCAACCTGTACCTCAATGACCCGCCCTTTAAAAATGGGCTTGGAAGAAATTGTTTTTTCTGTATAGTCCATAAATACACCTCAGTTATACTTCTTGATGCCAATATCCTTCCTGTAATGCATGTCCTGGAAGGAGATGGATTCCACGGCTTTATAGGCGTCCGCAATCGCCTGGTCGAGTGTGGCGGATACTGCGGTAACACCCAGCACACGCCCGCCTGCTGTGACGATTTTCCCATCTTGCCGCTTCGTCCCGGCGTGGAATACGATGATGTTATCTTTTGCAGTTTCCAGCCCTTTTATTTCATAACCTGTCTGATACTTTGTGGGATATCCGCCGGAGGCCAGCACCACGCAGACCGCCGCATTGTCATCCCATTCAATATTGACGGTATCCAGCCGTTCATCGATGATGGCCTCCATGATTTCTACCAAATCTGTTTTCAAGCGGGGCAGGACGACCTGTGTTTCCGGGTCGCCGAAGCGTGCGTTGTACTCAATAACTTTCACGCCGTTTTTCGTCATCATTAGGCCAAAATATAATACGCCTTTGAACGGGCGCCCTTCCTGCTGCATCGCTTTGATGGTGGGGAGGAAGATATTGTCCATGCATTCTGCCGCGATATCGTCCGTATAGAGCCGGCTGGGGGAAAAGGTGCCCATGCCGCCGGTATTCAGCCCTTCGTCGTTGTCATAGGCGCGCTTATGGTCTTGGGCGGATACCATGGGGACGACCGTTTTCCCGTCTGTAAACGCCAGGACAGAGACCTCAGGCCCTTGCAGGTATTCCTCAATGACAATGCGGTTGCCGCTGTCTCCGAACTGCTTATCATCCATGATGCTGCGGATGCCGGTGACAGCTTCCTCCAAATCCTGGGCAATAATCACGCCCTTGCCCAGCGCCAAACCCTCCGCTTTGATGACTGCGGGGAAGGAATTTTGCCGTTTCACATAGTCAATGGCGCTGGCGCTGTCCGTAAACACCTCGTATGCGGCGGTGGGGATGTTGTATTTTTTCATCAATTCTTTGGAAAAGACTTTGCTGCCTTCGATGATTGCCGCGTTCTTGCGCGGCCCGAAGGCGCGGATGCCCGCGGCCTCCATCGCGTCTACCATGCCCAGCACCAACGGATCGTCCGGTGCTACCATTACTAAATCGATTTGCCGCTCTTTGGCAAACTGTACCATTGCGTCAATATCTGTCGCCTTGATATCCACGCACTCTGCCAACTCGGCAATACCGCCGTTGCCCGGTGCGCAATAGATTTTTTCCACTTTCGGCGATTGCGCAATTTTCCAAACGATGGTGTGTTCACGTCCGCCGCCGCCGACTACTAAAATGTTCATAGCTGTTCCTCCTTATAAGTAAAGATACCGGCAAAACCCTGTTCTGCCGGTATGGGGTTTTTAATGATGGAAAAGTCTGATCCCTGTAAACGCCATGGCGATGCCGTACTTGTTGCAGGTGGCGATGACGTGGTCGTCACGGATGGAGCCGCCCGGCTGGGCGATATAGGCCACGCCGCTTTTATGCGCCCGCTCGATGTTGTCGCCAAAGGGGAAGAAGGCGTCGGAACCGAGTGCGACATTGGTGTTTTTCGAAAGCCATGCCTTTTGCGCCTCTTTTGTAAATATTTCCGGCTTCACCTTGAAAATGGTCTCCCAAGTGCCGTCTGCTAAGACGTCCATGTATTCGTCCGAGATGTACACATCGATGGCGTTGTCGCGGTCTGCGCGGCGGATGCCGTCCACAAATTGCAGATTCAGCACCTGGGGCGCCTGCCGCAGCCACCAGATATCCGCCTTGTTGCCAGCCAGCCGCGTACAATGGATTCTGGACTGCTGCCCTGCACCGATGCCGATGGCCTGCCCGTCCTTCACATAGCATACGCTGTTGGACTGGGTGTATTTCAACGTGATTAAAGAAATCAGCAGGTCAATTTTCGCCTGCTCCGGCAGGGTTTTGTTTTCGGTTACGATATTGGAAAGCAACGCTTCATTGATGTCCAACTCATTGCGCCCCTGTTCAAAGGTGATGCCAAATACCTGTTTCCGCTCAACGGGGGCCGGAACATAGGATGCATCCATCTGGATAATATTATATGTCCCTTTCCGCTTAGATTTTAAAATTTCCAGCGCTTCCGCTGTGTAACCCGGTGCGATGATGCCGTCCGACACTTCCCGCTGGATCATGGTTGCGGTTTCAACATCGCACACGTCCGACAGGGCGATGAAATCACCGTAAGAGGACATGCGGTCCGCGCCCCGCGCCCGCGCGTATGCACACGCCAGCGGGGAGAGGTTTAAATCATCCACAAAGTAGATTTTTTTCAAGGTGTCATCCAGCGGCAAACCCACCGCCGCGCCGGCGGGGGAGACATGCTTGAAAGAGGTGGCGGCAGGCAGCCCCGTCGCTTTTTTCAGTTCCTTCACCAGCTGCCAGCCGTTGAAGGCGTCCAGCAGATTGATATAACCGGGATTGCCGTTTAAAATGGTAATCGGGAGTTCCCCTTGCTCCATAAAAATCCGTGACGGCTTCTGGTTGGGGTTGCAGCCGTATTTCAATTGCAGTTCGTTCATGGTTGTTCCTCCCTTATTGATTTTTATTCACAAGTTTCGTTTGCACTTCGCCGTTTTCCAGATTGATATAGCGCACAAACAGGGAGACCTTGTTATCCTCGTTCAGGGCGTTCCAGATGGTATCTGTGAAAGCGTCGATGCTGTCGGGAATGTCCACACATTTCGGTTCCCCCGCATAGCTGGGCAGCGGATTGCCGTCGCCCTGGTAGGTGTGGATGAAATGCCCCTGCCCTGCGATGGGCGTTTTATAGGAATAGGTGAACCGCTGGCAGGAGGCCGGGTTGCCGTTTGCGCTTTTTAAGATGGACAGCGCATAGCTGAAGCAGCCGTCGCCGGTCTTGATGATGCCGGAAATGCGGGGGGTGTAGTTTGGTGCATCCGGCTCAAATTCCCGCGTCATCAGCGCCTGCTCAAAGGTCAGCTGCTGGTTCATCAAATCATAGATGGTATCGGTCTGGTCGCCGTTGGTGACGATGGTTTTGTTGCCCAGAACGCGCACGGGCGCGTAAATAATCAGGCTGGGGTCTTCCAGCTTGGACGGATCAAAGGCCTGGGTTTTGATGCCGTCGCCGCAGGGCACAAAAATGCGGTTGCGGCTGTTTTGGCTCCGGCCCATGATGAAATACACTGCAACAGCATATTTGCCGTTGGCAGATTGCCCGATCACAATGCCGCGGCCCGGGTATGCGTTTGCTTTTAATTCGGATTCAAGGTTCATAATATAATCCTCCATTCAATTTAACTTGCCGGAACAGAACAGTTCTACCGCTTGGGGGAGGATCTTCCATTCCGCTTCTTCCATGACGCGCTTCTGCAGCGTTTCCGCCGTGTCGCCGTCTTGGACTTCTACGGCTTTCTGCAAAATGATTTTGCCGCCGTCGGTGATTTCGTTTACAAAGTGCACCGTCGCCCCTGTGACCTTCACGCCGTAGTCCAGCGCCGCCTGATGGACGCGCAGGCCGTAAAACCCGTCGCCGCAGAAAGAGGGGATCAGGGAGGGGTGGATATTGATGATTCTGTTTTGATAGGCTGACAGGAGTTCGCCGCCCACGATGGACAGATACCCTGCCAGGACGATCAAATCAATCTGCATGGACTGCATGTAAGCGCACAATGCATGGTTGAACGCTTCTGCGGAATCAAACTCTTTCCGGCTGATGACGGTGGACGCAACGCCTGCATTTTTTGCCCGCTCTAAAGCGTATACGCCCGGCTTGCTGGCGACCACTGCCACAATTTTCCCGCTTTTGATGACGCCGCTTTGCTCCGCATCCAATAATGCCTGTAAATTTGTCCCGCCGCCGGAGACAAGTACAGCAATTCGTTTCATAGTCCCTCCTATAAAATATCGACGCCGGCTTCACCCTCCACGAGGGAGCCAATGACGTATGCTTTTTCGCCCGCTGCTTCCAAGACCTTGACGGCCTGTTCCGCCCGGCCCGCTTCTACAGCTACAATCATGCCGACGCCCATATTGAACGTGTTGTACATATCCCGTTCCGGGATGTTTGCCAGTTCCTGCATCAGTGCAAATATAGGCAGGATGTCCCAGGTGCCTTTCTTGATTTGCGCGCGCAGGCCGTCCGGCAGCATCCGCGGCACATTTTCGATAAAGCCGCCGCCGGTGATGTGGGACACGGTGTGGATGCCCACTTCTTCCATCAGCTTCAGCAGGGGCTTGACATAGATTTTCGTCGGCGTGAGCAGTTCTTCGCCGATGGTCTTGCCCAGCTTGTCCGAGTAGGTATGTAAGGTCTCTTTTGCATTGGCGCCGTTTAAATCAAAGATTTTGCGTACCAGGGAATAGCCGTTGGAGTGGATGCCGCTGGACGCAATACCGATCAATGCATCGCCCGCTTTGGCGTTTTTGCCGTCAGTGATCTGCGATTTTTCCACGATGCCCACGGAGAAGCCTGCCAAATCATATTCATCGATGGGATAAAAGCCCGGCATTTCCGCGGTTTCGCCGCCTACCAGCGCACAGCCGGCCAGCACACAGCCATCCGCCACGCCTTTTACGATTTCCGCCACTTTTTCAGGGTAATTTTTACCCACGGCCAGATAGTCCAGGAAAAACAGCGGTTTTGCGCCGGAGCATGCCACGTCGTTGACGCACATCGCCACGCAGTCCTGGCCGATGGTGTCGTGCTTGTCCATCAGGAACGCAATGCGCAGCTTTGTCCCAACGCCGTCCGTACCGGATACCAGCACCGGGTTTTCATATCCCTTGGGGAGTTCAAACAGGCCGCCGAAGCCGCCGATGCCGCCCAAAACGCCTTCTATAAAGGTTTTCTTAACGTCATTTTTTATCAATCTGACCGATTCATACCCGGCCTCTACATCGACGCCGGCTTGCTTATATGCGTTGCTCATATGTTCCTCCAATCAAAGTTCCGCGGCTTCCGCTTTTATTTTTTCATTTTTACGCAAGACCTCTTCTGCCATCTCTTTTTTAAATTGCTTTAATTGCGCTTTCAGGCTGTCGTATTTTAAAGATAACATCTGTGCCGCCAAAATACCCGCATTATCGCCGCCGTCGATAGCGACCGTTGCAACCGGGATGCCCTTGGGCATCTGCACCATGGACAACAGCGAATCCATGCCGTCCATCGTGGAGGATTTAATCGGGACACCGATGACGGGGAGCGTGGTGAATGCCGCTAAAACGCCGCCTAAATGCGCCGCCTTGCCCGCTGCAGCAATGATGACCTCGATACCGTTTTCTTCGGCAGATTTTGCAAACTGCTCTGCCTGTTCCGGCGTGCGGTGCGCGGAGATGACATTCACGTCCACTTCGATATTAAACCTTTTCAGAACCTTGATGCAGCCCTTCAGCTTGTCAAAATCGGAATCGCTTCCCATGACGATTGCCACTTTTGGATTTGACATGTTATTCCCTCCCATATGTATTTTTCACAAATTTAAACATATTTTCACAGCATATATTATATAACAAATATGCGCCATAAAAAAGGGAAAAGCAGGATATAATTATTTTTTCTGCCTTTTGACGCATATTTTTTAAAAATTCAAAAAGTTTTTGTTTATAATGCCAATATGGCGGGTAAATATTATATAGAAGCACTTTTTTATGAAGGAGGGGTTAAAATGCGTCATGTTGTGGTTACGATCAGCAGAGGTTATGGGAGCGGGGGCCGGTACATCGGCAAGCTGCTGGCAAAGAAGCTTGGAATCGGGTTTTACGACCGGGAGCTGATCAGCCTTGTGGCTGATGACGACGATGATGAACTGTTCCTGAACAAGGATGAGAGCGTCTATTTTTCCCTGGCGGAGCAGGGCGGCGACATCGGCTTTGTTTCGGACGATAAGCTTTATAATAGCCAGGCTGCAATCATCCGCGAGATTGCGGAGCGGGAATCCTGCGTCATTGTGGGGCGGTGTGCGGACTATATTTTGCGGGATATGGAGCATGTTGTTAAAATTTTCATTTATTCCTCCTTGAAAAACTGCATGAAACGCGTCATGCGGCTCTATGAGCTGAATCCGGATGAGGCAAAGCAGGCAATCCTGTTGAAAGACCGCAGCCGCAGCAGCTATTACGAGCATTATACGGGACAGAAATGGAATGTGGCGTCCAACTATGATCTGTCCATCAACAGCGGCATTCTGGACAGTGAAAAATGTGTGGCATTGATCGAACAATATCTGGATATCCGGCTGCGGGAGAAATAATTTGAAACCTGAACGTTCCCACTCCGTTTTCTCATGCAGCATTCGGCAGAGGCATTTTCACAGTGGCTCAGATGTTTATTGTGTATTCCAAACGGCTCGAGTGGTAAAGCTTTTAAATTGCAAAAAGGGCGTATACGCCCTTTTTTATTGTTGAAAATCAGCGTGTTTTGGGGTATAATAGGGGAAGAGTATTTAGAGGGAGTATTGGAATGAAGTTCGTTGGACATTTTATAACAATTACAAAGCACCGCCATCTGGTGATCCGCTACTGTGCGCGGGTAGGGCTGCTTTGGCAGGGTCTGCGGCATGATTTGTCGAAGTACAGCCCCGCGGAATTCATTGTGGGGGCGCGGTTTTACCAGGGGGATAAGAGCCCGAATGAAGCGGAACGGGCGGTATACGGGTATTCTAAGGCGTGGCTGCACCATAAAGGCCGCAACAAGCATCATTTTGAATATTGGACGGATTATAACCCAAAAATCAAAACGGTTGCGCCGGTGGAGATGCCGGTGCGGTATGCGGCCGAAATGCTGTGTGACCGCATTGCGGCCAGCAGGGTTTATCGGGGGGCGGCATACACGGACGCCTATCCGCTGGAATATTATCTGCGGGGCAAGGATCGGAGGATCATCCATCCCAAAACAGGCGCGCTGATGGAGGAATGGCTGACAATGCTGGCGGAGCAGGGGGAACAGGCCACGCTGGCGCATGTCAGGCAGCTGGTAAAGCATGAGAAAAATAGATAAGATTACATTGAAAGAAGTGGATATATGTATTTGGCAGCAATAACGGCCTTTGGCGTGGCGGGGGCCACCGTCTTTGGCGCGTTAATTGGATTTTTGTTTGGGAAGATCCCGCACCGCTGGAATGATGCGATTTTGGGGTTTGCCGCAGGGGTCATGCTGGCGGCGGCAGTGCTGGGGCTGATTGTCCCATCGGTGGAAGCGGCGGGGAAAAGCGGCCTGTGGATGACGGTGGCCGGCATTTTCTCCGGGGCGCTGTTTTTAAATCTGGCGGACCGGCTGACGCCGCACCTGCACCATATTACAGGGATGGATTCAGAATATCATAGGAATGGTTCTTCGCTGAATAAGGTCATGCTGTTTGTGATGGCGATCGCCATCCACAATCTGCCCGAGGGCTTGGCGGCCGGCGTGGGGTTTGGCGGCGGTGACCAAAGGGCGGCGTTCACGGTGGCGCTGGGAATTGCGATACAAAATATCCCGGAAGGGATGGTCATTATTTCGCCCATGCTGGCGGCGGGGGTCAGCAAGCCCCGTACGTTCGTGATTGCGCTTTTTACGGGGCTGGTTGAAGTCGTCGGCACATTCGCGGGTTATTATGCCGCGGCGGCGTCCCGGGCGGTGCTTCCGTTTGCGTTGGCGTTTGCGGGTGGGACGATGCTGTATGTGGTGAGTGACGAGATGATTCCCGAGACCCATTCCCACGGTTTCGAGCGCGCGGCGACTTATGCACTGCTTGTAGGGTTTACGGTGATTGTGGTGCTGGATGTAATGCTATAAAATGCTTCGGAGACAGATGCTCCGAAGCATTTTTATGTCTGTAAATTACGTTTATGTTACAATTGCGTAAAAGCCTTGACATGAAAATTCATCGTGGTACAATGTGCGTAAGTTGAAAACACGAACCGCCTGAGGGGGAATGGTATCATGTCAAAAAAACATCAACGTCCGCCGCGTGAAAACGCAATACCTGACTATAACAGCCTGTTTGCGGATTGCAGGGAACATCCGCAAAACATTGCCGGAAGGATATTGAAAAGCCTGTTAAAATCAAATTTTAAGGGTTTTTTGATTTCCACATGTTTATTTATTGTAAAGCATTGCCCGACATGGATCGTACCGATTGCGACGGCGAATGTGATCAATCTGGCGAACGACCCGGAAAATAATACGCTGGGTGCTTTGATTTTGAACGGCGTGGTGCTGTGCGTATTGATTGTCCAAAATATTTTTACGCATACGCTGTATGTAAAATACAGCAGCAGGATCTTGCGCAACATCGGCGCGGGGTTTCGGAATTCCTTGATCAGGAAGCTGCAAAACCTCTCGATTACATATCATAAAGAGCTGGAGTCAGGTAAATTGCAGTCTAAATTCATCCGCGACACGGAAACGATTGAAAATTTTCTGAACCAGCTGATGATGAACCTGCTACCCTGTATTATTACGCTGATTGTGACGATCGCGATCACGGTTTCGAAAAGCCTGGTCGTAACGGGTTTTTTTGTCATTTTGGTACCGCTGAATATTTTGGTTGTTTCCCTGTTTCGGAAAAAGCTGCGCCGGAGCAACCGGATATTCCGTTCCGAGGTGGAAAATATTTCTTCAAAGATTTCCAATATGATTGAAATGATCCCGGTCACAAAGGCTCACGGGCTGGAAAATGTGGAAATTGAAAACCTGGAAACAAACATCAAACAACTGCGCGGCTCCGGTTTGACGCTGGATAAGTTCAACGCAGTCTTTGGATCGACCGCGTGGGTCGTGAGTATGGCGTCGAGTGCAATTTGCCTGACGTTTACGGGGATATTGGCATATTTGGGGAAAATGGAAGTCGGTGACATCGTCATGTTCCAGACGTATTTTTCGACGATTACCAGCAGTGTGCAGGCGCTTCTGAATATTTATCCGGAATTTTTGAAGGGGATGGAATCCATCCGCTCTGTGTCGGAAATTATGATCTCTGACAATATTGAACATAACGACAATAAAATCAAGCTGCGTTATGTGCATGGGACGGTGCAGTTTGAGGACGTATCCTATAAGTATCCGGATTCTGATGAATACGTCATCAAGCATTTCTCGCTGGACGTGGATCAGGGGGAATGCGTGGCGTTTGTGGGCGCTTCCGGTTCAGGGAAATCGACAATTATGAATATGATTATTGGCTTCCTGATGCCCACGGATGGCGCATTGAAAATTGACGGGAAGCCGATCGAAGCACTGAATTTGCAGGATTACCGCCACTTTGTGTCCGTCGTGCCGCAGAATTGTATTTTGTTCAAGGGGACGATCCGTGAAAATATCACTTATGGGATGCGGCATGTGTCGGAAGAACAAATCCAGCGGGTATTGGACCTGGCAAATATCCGCGAGTTTGTGGATAAGCTGCCGGAGGGGCTGGAAACACAGGTTGGGGAGCACGGCGGCAATCTGTCCGGCGGGCAGAAGCAGCGCATTTCCATTGCGCGTGCATTGATTCGCGACCCGAAAATCATCATTTTGGATGAGGCAACCTCTGCGTTGGACAATATCTCGGAGTATCATGTTCAAAAAGCGATGTCCAGCCTGATCAAGGACCGCACCACGTTTATTGTGGCGCACAGGCTGTCCACCATCCGTGATGCGGATAAGATCGTGGTGATGGAGAACGGCGAAGCGGTGGAAGTTGGTACGTATACAGAATTGATGGAAAAGCAAGGGAAGTTTTTTGAATTGAAAACGCTCAGCGAATTGACAGATAAGATGGAGTAAAAAGCAAAGCCAAATACTGATAAGAACGTATCAAGAACAAATGAATATAACGGCTGGCAGACAGGTTGCGATAAAAGGCGGACAGGAAGCATAACGGCTTCTTGCCCGCTTTTTCTATGTTGCGTGGAGGGATGGAACTACATTTTCCGCGGCTTTATCTAACATTCTCCGATTTCAGCGTTATTGCAATCAGAAATGCAACAATAAAATTTCACAATTCCTTTCCGGCAAGTGTAAAAGTGCGGCTGCCAACCGTCCAATTTGCAGGGGAAT
>DVND01000180.1 GCA_018714645.1 Candidatus Avimonoglobus intestinipullorum | reverse complement strand
TAGGATTATAGCTTTATTATGGCTGATAGTTCATTATTCGATACAAAAGAGGCTTTTTAAACTTTTTCAAATGCGCCCTTGGGACAGAACTGCATGCATTTTCCGCAGAGGATGCATAGTTCCTCATTGATTTCCGGCAGGGAATAGGGGTCTTTTTGGGTGATTGCCCCCTGCGGACAGACCGCAATGGAAGGGCATTTGTGGTTCTGCGGACATTTTTCCCGATTGACAACCAGCTTCAATTTAAAACACTCCTCTTTGTTATATCGTTTGCTTTAAACCGGACGGCAGTTGTGGCAATGGGTTAATTGATTTCCCAAAGCTTGAACCGGCTGATAATAGTTGCAAGCTGCAGTTTTTCCGCCAGCAATTGCTGAAATGTCACTGATTTTGTTTTATTTTGCGCCCGCAGGGCTTCAATTTTGCACAGCACGCGGTCCTGCTCTGCAAGCAGCGCATCATACATGTTTTCAAAAGCCGCGAGTTTTTGCAGCGCGGCCTGTTCGGTTCCGGCGGCAGACAAGATGTATTGCCCGCTGCTGTTTTTCGTGGTCAACCGATCCATGAACTCCTCCCATCCTGCAGCAAATGCTGCGCCCAGTCCGTTTCACGAAAGCCTACTAAAACGGTGTTGCCCCGGAGGACGATGGGCCGCTTGACGAGCATACCATCCGAAGCCAGCAGCCGCAATTGTTCTTCTTCGTCCATGTCCGGCAGGCGCTCCTTTAGCTGCATGGATTTATACAGCAGGCCGCTGGTATTGAAAAATTTCTTTAGCGGCAATCCGCTTTTTTGATGCCAATCCTTGAGTTCCTCATAGGAGGGGTTATCTGCCTTAATGTCACGCATGGTGAAGGGCAGATGCTGCTGTTCCAGCCATTTTTGCGCTTTTTGGCAGGTGGTACATTTTGGATAACATATAAATTGTAACATGGCGGGCTCCTTTCTGTTTTTTATAATTGATTTACTTGCGTTTTTTGCGTTTATGCAGCACATAAAAGGCGCCGCCGGCCAATATCAGGATGATAAATAGGATGATGACGATGTGCGTGTATTGGTCAAAGTAAGGCATTGCTTTTTCCCACGCGCTCCCAAGCCCTGCGCCAACGCAAACAAGCACCGTATTCCACACGGCGCTTCCCAGCGCGGTCAAAAGCAGGAACTGGGGAAGCTTCATTTTTGCAAAGCCGGCAGGAACAGAGATCAGGCTCCTGACGATTGGGATACAGCGGCAAATCAAAACGGCCTTCCCTTGATACCGCAGGAACCATTGCTCCGCTTTTTCCACATGATCGGGGCGCAGATGCGTGATCTTCCCAAATTTTCCCGCAAACAGCTTTTTCAGCCGTTCCGCCTGAAAAATCCGCCCCAGCGCATACAGCACGATAGCGCCTAACAGCGATCCGGCAGTTGCGGCTATAATCGTCCAAGGGACATTCATGGCGGTTGTAGCGGTCAGCGCGCCACCGAACAGAAGGACCGCCTCCGAAGGGATGGGAGGAAAAACATTTTCAATAAAAATCAAAAGAAAAATTCCGAAATATCCAAAGTTGTTTACAAATGAAAGCATCCATTCCTGCATTGCCATAACTCCTTTTCCATTCTATAATTTTAATTTACGGCCGGGGTTGCCGGGAACTCCGCAACATGCCGTTATTTATATCTGTTTTTTTACAATTTTATAATCGTCGGCGGTTTGGTAGTAAGGGCAGGCGGAGGTGTGCCCGCTTAAAAAACGGCCCATTTCATCCTCGTCCAAATCAATATCGCAGTAATAGCATGCAGCTGCGGCGTCGTATTGGTAATTGGCGCATGCTTCACAAGCTGTTTGTTTCATAAGGTCAGTCCTTTCGTTTCACTAAAGGCGGGAAGAGGTCTATGGGGATTTCATGGCGGATAGCGATGCTGTCCGGCGTTACGGTACAATCCAACGCAAAGATGTGTACACCCGCCGCGGCAGCTTTTGCCAATGCGGCGCCAAATTGGGGATGGGTGGCGTAATTGGGCCTGAAAAGACGCACACCCTGCATCTGTATGACAAAAACTACGTAAGCGTCAAAGCCGTCCTGCACACAGTCACAGAGCTCCCGCAGATGCCTGACGCCGCGTTCTGTGGGCGCATCGGGGAACAGGGCAGTCCCGCGTTTTTCCAGGGTCACGCCTTTGACCTCTGCAAAAATGTTCCGCCCGTCCGCTTCCAGATAAAAATCAAACCGCGAGCTGCCGTATTTACATTCGGGCCGGAGCTTTGTAACGGTATGGAATAAATTTCCGTTTTGTACCCATTCTGCAAACAGGCGGTTAGGGGCTTGGCTGTCAATATTGACGACCTGCTCCCGTTTGCGGACGGAAATTAAGTCGTATTTGGTTTTTCTGTCCGGGTTTTCCGCCGCCTGTACAAAGACAGGCGCGCCGCGGCGCAGCAATTCTTTGCAGCGGCCCGTGTTTTTCACATGGCAACGTTCAATCCTGCCGCCCAAATCCACTTCCGCCAAAAAACGGTTGGTGCGGGAGAGGAACACACCGGGTTGTATGCGTTCATAAACCATGGCAGACGTCCTCTCGTCAAAGTACCTTTACATAGAATGTGCGGGTGCGTGGCCCGTCAAATTCGCAAAAATAGATGCCTTGCCAGGTACCGAGCAGCGGCGCGCCGTTTTCCACAAGCACATGGGCGCTGCTCCCAATACAGCTCGCTTTCAAATGCGCCGCGCTGTTGCCCTCCGCATGCCGGAAAGCAGCGCGGTCTGGAAAGGCCTGGTCCAGGCCCAAAAGCATGTCCTGCACAACATCCGGATCTGCGTTTTCATTGATGGTAATCCCTGCAGTGGTATGTGGGCAGAACACGACGCATAGCCCATCCCGCACGCCGCTTTTCTGAACGGCTGTTTTCACGTCCTTTGTGATGTTATAAAACTGTTCCCGCGCTGTTTTAAGATGAAATTCATACACCATTTGAATTGCCCCTTTAGTATCTTTATTTTTTAGTATAACATATAATTCCATAAAAGGGAATAGGGGAATATGTTTAAAATTTTGTGGAAAATATATGGGACAGGAGGCGAATATGATGAACGATGCAAAATTGGTTTGCCATTGCCGGCGGGTGACTATCGGGGATATCCGCAGGGCTATCGCGGACGGCGCGCAAAGCTTTGAGGAGGTGCAGGCCGTCACGGGCGTATCGACAGGCTGCAAAAGGTGTGCCGATCATGCAAAAAACGTGGCGAAGGCCATCTTTGAAGGGGAATAAGGCTGCTGCGGCAGCCTTTTTTCTTGCCGCTTTGGCAAAAGTGTGGTATACTGATAGAAAAGGGGCGGAATGACATGGAATTAAAACAATTGTTGGAGGCCTATATGCCGGATGGGCGGCAGGAACAGACGGCGAAAGAAGCCATTTTAAACGGACTCGAACAGCAGGGGACGGCGCTGCTGGAGCGGACGGAAGAACAGCACATGACGGTATCGGCAGTGGTGATGAATCCCGCGCTGGACCGGCTGCTGATGGTGCATCACAATGTCTACCAGTCATTTTCATGGCCGGGCGGGCACGCGGACGGGACGGAGAATCTGCTGGAAAAGGCCTTGGAAGAAGTGCGGGAGGAAACGGGTATTTCCACCGTGTATCCCATCAGCAGCGAAATTTTGTCGCTGGACGTCCTGGAGGCGCCGGGGCATGTAAAAAACGGGGCGGAAATACCGCCGCACTGGCATTATAATGCCGGGTTTGGGTGTATTGCCCCGGAACGGCAGGAATTGCGCGTAAAACCGGACGAAAACAGCAGGGTGGAGTGGATTGCGGCGGAGGATATCGCCAAGAGCTGCACAGAAGCCCATATGCTGCCGCTGTATCAAAAAATAATTGCACGGATGCGGGAGATCGAGGCGCGGCGGAAAAGGCTCTATGGGTTGCTGCCGGATGCCTGTATTCCATGGTACCGGGAACACGCCCGGGAGCTGCCCTGGCGGCGGGATAAAGACCCATACCACGTATGGGTCTCGGAAATCATGCTCCAGCAGACGCGGGTGGAGGCGGTCAAAAAGTACTATACCCGCTTTTTGGACGCCTTTCCGACGGTACAGGCCCTGGCGCAGGCAGGGGAAGGGCGCTTGATGAAGCTGTGGGAAGGGTTGGGTTATTATTCCCGCGCCCGCAATTTACAGAAGGCGGCAAAGAAAATTGTGGAGGATTTTGCGGGGCGGTTCCCGGAAAATTATGATGATATCCTGTCCCTTCCGGGGGTCGGGGCGTATACGGCGGGGGCAATATCCTCGATTTGCTTTGAACAGCCTGCTCCCGCTGTGGATGGAAACGTGCTGCGCGTTATAGCGCGGATTATGGAGGATTATGAGGATATCGGCACGCCGCAGATGAAGGCGAAAATCACAGCGGCGCTGCAAAGCGTATATCCGGCAGGGCAATGCGGCGATTTTACCCAGAGCCTGATGGAGCTGGGTGCGACGGTATGCCTGCCGGACGGGCAGCCGCTCTGTGGGCAATGCCCTGCCGCCCGATTTTGCCGGGCACATAAAAATGGGACGGAATTGGACCTGCCTGTCAAGGCGAAAAAAAAGGCGCGCAGGATTGAGGAAAAAACGGTGTTTTTACTGCGGTGCGGCAGTTGGACGGCTGTTTGCAGACGGGAGGACAGCGGCCTGCTGGCGGGGCTTTGGCAGTTCCCGAATGTGCCGGGGGCATTGACGGAGGAGCAGGCGATTGCCCAATGTGAGGCTTGGGGTGCGGAGCCGGCGGATTTGGAGCGTGCTGTTCGGAAAAAGCATATTTTTACGCATGTGGAATGGCATATGATGTGCTACCATATCCGATGCAAGGCGGCGCCGCCGCAGTTCACCTGGGCGGAACCGGCAGATTTTCAGCACCGGATTGCGTTGCCGACTGCATTTCGGAAATTTTTATAAAAAAGACGGGCATTTGCCTGTCTTTTTTTGACAGCTGTTTACAAAAGCGGAAATCAGGGGTATAATGGAGGGCAGAGTGAAAAAAGAAGGTGTGATAGAAAGTGAAGCCGGTTCCAAGTACATATTTTTTTCTAATTTGGATTTGCGGAAATTGATTATCCCATTGATTCTGGAGCAGATCCTGTCGATTACGCTGGGGTGGCGGATACGATTATGGTATCCTCCGTGGGAGAAGCGGCAGTTTCGGGCGTGTCGCTGGTGGATATGGTGAATGTGGTCGTCATCAATATTTTTGCCGCCCTGGCTACAGGCGGCGCGGTGATCACCGCGCAGTTTTTGGGCCGCAAACGCCAGGATCTGGCCTGTAAATCCGCAGGGCAGCTCCTGTTGATTGTGCTGGGGATTTCCGTTTTGCTGTCGGTTGTCATGGTGCTGCTGCGTACGCCCCTTCTGCGGCTGCTGTTCGGCTCCATTGAGGAAGATGTGATGCGCAATTCTTTGACCTATCTGGTGATTTCGGCGTATTCTTATCCGTTTGTAGCGTTGTATAATGCTTGTGCGGCGTTATTCCGTTCCATGGGAAACGCAAAAGTCTCGCTGAAAACGGCGCTGCTGATGAACATTGTAAACGTTGGGGCGAATGCGCTGCTGATCTTTGGGTTTCAAATGGGCGTTGCCGGGGCGGCGCTGGGGTCGCTGTTTGCGCGGTTTGTTTCGGCGGCGGTGATGCTGTATCTGATTACAAAGCCCAGCGATATGGTGTATGTCAGGCGCAGCATCAGGAGTTTTATCCCTGACGGGAGGCTGATGGCCAATATCCTGCGGATTGGGATACCCAATGGGTTTGAGAACTCCCTGTTTCAATTGGGGCGGGTACTGGTGGTCAGCATTATCGCTGTATTTGGTACGACGCAGATTGCGGCGAATGCCGTGGCAAACAATATTGACGGGTTGGCATGCGTTCCCGGCCAGGCCATGAGCCTGGCGATGATTACGGTGGTGGGGCGGTGCATTGGCGCGCGGGATTTTGAGCAGGCGGTATACTACATTAAAAAACTGCTGAAAATCACGTATATGATTATGGGGATTTTGATTATATGCATTTTAACTTCCCTTCCGCTGATACTGAAGGCTTACAATTTATCTCCTGAAACCCTCCGTCTGGCGCGGATGCTGATTATGATCCACAACGGCTGCGCGATGCTGATCTGGCCGTTGGCGTTTACGCTGCCAAACGCGCTGCGGGCGGCCAGCGACGTCCGATATACGCTGGTCGTGGCGGTTTTTTCCATGGCGGCGTTCCGGATTTTGCTGAGTTATGTTCTCGGTTGGAATTTCGGCCTGGGCGCCGTCGGCGTCTGGATTGCGATGATTGCCGACTGGGTGTTCCGCGCCGCGTTTTTCGTCTGGCGGGCGGCGTCCGGCAAATGGAAGGACAAGTGCTTTTTATAAGAACTATGCAAAAACAGCAGGGAAGCATTATCCCTGCTGTTTTTATGGATTATGGAAGCGGTTCCACAAAGTGGGGATATTTTTGCTGATATCCCGTATAAACCCGTTCTGTTCCATCTAAATTGAGCTGATACATCCTGAATGTGACAAGGATGTTTTTTGGCTGCCATTTTTCCCTGTAGGAATAGCGGTAGGTCATACCGAGCTTTTTCATCACTGCGCCGCTGTATGGGTTGTTGATGTCATGCGTTGCCGTGATAAATGGAAAGTTCACGGCCCGCAGTCTGTCCACAACCCCTGCGCAGGCCTCGGAGGTAATACCTTTGTGCCAGAATTCCCTGCAAAGGGCGTAGCCGATATCGTTGCTGCCGCCGATGTCGTTGATATGCACATAACCGATAACGCGGTTGTTTGCCTTTAGGGCGACTGCGTAGGTGTAGGCAATGGGTTTTTGATAACATGGGAGGATCACGCCGTGAAGATATGCTGCGACGGCCGCCCGCGTTTTCATGGGAAACCAGGGCAGAAAGGTATTGACTTCCTCGTCACCGTATAACGGCAGCATATCGGCAAGGTCGTCTTCGGTAAATTTTCTCAGTATCAGTCTTTTTGTTTCAAGTGTAGGCGTATTTTCTGAAAGCATAATGCGTTCTCCTGCGTTTATTGGATTTTCTGCTCCGGCGCGTCAATTTCCGGCGTGCCGAAAGATTGCCCGGTACAATATCCAGCCCGTCTTATGCACGCGGTAAAAAAGCAGGAGGCACTCCTGCTTTTTTACTTAAAACTGAAAGTACGCTTTTGCGTTGTTATAGCAGATGCCGCGCACGATTTCGCCCAGCAGTTCCATATCAGCCGGATATTCTCCCGCTTCCACCCATTCGCCCAGCAGATTGCAGAGAATCCGGCGGAAGTATTCATGCCGTGGATAGGACACAAAGCTTCTGGAATCCGTCAGCATTCCCACAAACCTGCTCAGGATGCCCAGGTTTGCCAGCACCTTCATCTGCGCTTCCATGCCGTCGCGCTGGTCGTTGAACCACCAGCCGGAGCCGAATTGGATTTTGGCCGGCGTCGGGGCTTTCTGGAAATTCCCAAGCATGGTCGCCAGCACATAATTGTCCTTGGGATTCAGGTTGTAGAGGATTGTTTTGGGCAGCAGGTCCTCCTGCTCTAAGCAGTCCATAAATTTCGACAGCTTTTCGGCGATGCAAAGGTCGTTGATGGAGTCGAACCCGGTATCCGGGCCCAGTTGTTTATACATGCGCGTGTTATTGTTGCGGATTGCGCCCATGTGCAGCTGCATCGTCCAGCCTTTTTTTGCATATTCGCGGCCGCAGTGCGCCAGGACTGCGGTTTTGAAAATATCGGCTTCTTCTTCTGTCAGGGTGCCGCCGTTCATCCTCTTTTCAAATACGGCGCCGGCGTCGCCCTCTGCATAGGGGACGTAATCCAGGCCGTGGTCGGACAGGCGGCAGCCGTTTTCATGGAAATAGCCGATGCGTTCGGTCAGCTTTTCCAGCAGTTCCGCATACGAATGCACGCCCATGGCTTCGATATAACCCATAAACGGTTCTTTCCCGATCTCCACCGCCTTGTCCGGTCGGAATGCCGGCAGGACCTTTGTTTTAAATGCGCTTTGTTTCAATTGCTGATGGTAGTGCAAATCATCCATGGGATCGTCTGTGGTGCAGACGGTTTCCACGTTTGATTTTTCAATTAAGGCCTGGGCGCGGAAGTCCTCCTGTTCCAGCAGGCTGTTGCACTTATCCCAAATCTGCCGCACTGTTTTGGGGTTCAGCTGCTCGTCGATATCAAAAAAACGCTTTAATTCCAGGTGCGTCCAGTGATACAGGGGATTCCCGATTAAATAGGGAAGCGTCTGGGCCCATTTGACAAACTTTTCATAATCATCCGCATCGCCTGTGATATACCGTTCGTCAACGCCGTTGGAACGCATCTGCCGCCATTTGTAGTGGTCGCCGCCGAGAAATACGTCGAACGCGTTTTTAAATTGGTAATTTTCCGCAATCTGCTGCGGGTTCAGATGGCAATGGTAGTCGATAATCGGCATGTCCTTTGCAAAATTTTCATATAAATACTTGCCGGTTTT
>DVND01000179.1 GCA_018714645.1 Candidatus Avimonoglobus intestinipullorum | reverse complement strand
CCTGGAGGACAGCAGCAGGAACACGATCATCAAAACCGGGAACGCAATTCCGGCAAAAATCCCCGTTTTCAAGCCCGCCTGCTCTGCGGATAATCCATGCGCTGCGCCCCAGTTGACAAGGGCTGTGGATTTTTGCGACCAGTCGGAAATAATACCCGAAAGCCATGGCCCCAGGGAACAGCCTACATCGCCGAATATCGCCAGGACGGCAAACATCGCCGTGCCGCCGGTGGGAATGCGGGCAGAGGTGAAGGAGAGGACGCCGGGCCAGAACAAGCTGACGGAAAAGCCTGTCAATGCACAGGCCAACAGTGCTACGACCGCATTGGGGGAGAAGACGACGGTGGCATAGCATGCGATACAAAGGCAAGAAAAAACGGCAAGCGCTTTTTTCAAGTTGATTTTATCCCCCTTCACGCCGAAATAGGTCCTGCCCAGGGCCATAAAGAACGCGAACAGGCAAGGCCCCAGGATATCGCCGGTGATTTTGGAAACCTGCAGCCCCTTTTGTGCAAACAGCGACGCCCATTGGGACATGATTTGCTCTGCCGCGCCGGCGCAGATCATCAGCAGCAGGGAGAGCAGAAAGGTTTTGGACAGCAGTTTTGTCACCGGTTCGTGGTCGTACTCCGCCAAATTATCCGGGAGCGGAACGGATAAAAAGTTAAAGATGTTGAAAAATGGAACCAACGCCCACAATATTGGCAACAGAAACCAGGCATTGTTGCCGAACAGCTTCAGAAAAACGGTGGACAGCAGCACCACACCCATCTGCCCCCAGCTGTAAAAGGAGTGCAGCAGGCTCATGGAGCCGGCCTTGCCGTCTGATGGCAGCGCATCGACAATCGGGCTGATTAAAACCTCGATCAGGCCGCTGCCGAATGCATAAATAGCAACGGAAACCAGCAGCGCAAAAAACGTATGCGGCAGCACCTGCGGCAAAATGCCAAGGCAAAGCAATCCAATTGTGGCGGTGATATGCGCCAATACCGCTGCGCGGCGGTACCCTATTTTGGGGACCAGCTTTACTGCGCCCATATCCGTAAAAATTTGAATGACAAAAACAGTTAAAATTAACTGGGAGATCAGCGTCAGAGAGATGTTGAATTTTTCGTTGAAAATAATAAACAGCACCGGCGCAAGATTCACGGTGATGGCTTGGGTGATATACCCAATGTAACAGGCAAGTTTTGTATCTTTGTATGTACGGTTCATAGATGTCCCTCCAATTTCCAAAAGGCATTATACCAGACCGGTCGGGGAACTGCAAGAGAAATTTTGCAAGAACTTGCTATTTTTTTTAAAAACATATATAATTATGAAAAATGTCAAAAAGGGGAATAGCATGGTTACACGGATTACGAGTACACAGAATGCACAATATAAATTTTTCAGGGCGCTGCATCGGAAAAAGGAACGGATGCGGCATCAGGTTTATATGGTCGAAGGGATTAAATCTGTGCGGGATGCTGCAGCGGCGGGGAAAGACATTTTGGCGGTGCTGGTGTCGGAAACGTTCTATCAGACGGAGGAGCGGTTTTGGGACGGGGCGGATACCTATGTCATCCCGGACGCATTGTTCCCCGCCCTTTGCGATACCCAGTCCCCCCAGGGGATTGCAGCGGCGGTGCGGATGGAACAGGGGCGGGCGTTTGCACCGCGGGAAAATGGGCTGTATATTTACTGTGACCATGTGGCAGACCCGGGGAACCTCGGGACCATCATCCGCACGGCGGATGCGGCGGGGATGGATGGCGTGCTGCTTTCGGAGGGATGTGTGGATTTATACAGCCCGAAAACAGTGCGCGCCAGCATGGGCTCTTTTTTCCACATTCCCGTATGGCCCGATTTCACACTGGAAGCGCTTTTGGATATGCGCGAGGCGGGATATCAGCTTTTGAGCGCAGCGCTGGGGGGACGGACGATGCTGTATACCGATGCGGATTTTACAAAACCAACAGTGGTTATCTTGGGGAATGAGGCCAACGGCGTACGGCGGGAATTGCAGACGGAGTCCGACGCGTGCGTGAAAATCCCGATGGTGGGGAAGGCGGAGTCGCTGAATGTGGGCATTGCGGGGGCGGTGCTGATGTATGAAGCGCTGCGGCAGCGGAAAAAGCAGTAACTCCGTTCCTGCGGGGCGGGGTTGCCACATGTGCCGGACGGGCGTTTGCCGGGCTGTTGTATCGGGAGCAGCACCATGTGCAAAAATGAGTTGTTGACAATTTTTATTCAGAAGATTATAATTAAGGACATAGCGCATATGAATATGGTAGAGAGAAGAGAGGAAGGGGACACATGGAACATACCAAATACTGGGTGTGGCTTTCCAGCTTTCCGAATATGACGCCGGACAAAATCACGTCGCTGCTGGAGCATTTTGACACGGTGGAGGATATCTATAATGCCGGGCGAGAAGCATATGAACGCGTGTATGCGATTCATGAAAGCGACATCGCGGCGCTGGAGAATAAGGATTTGGCCGCTGCCGAGCAAATCATGGAGCGGACAGAGCTTTCCGGCGGGCGGATCCTGTGCTATGACGATGCGGACTATCCGGACAGCCTGCGCAGCTTGTCGTCTCCGCCCTATGTGTTGTATGCAAAGGGCATTATGATGCAATGGGAGCGGATTTTGGGGATTGGCGTTGTCGGCACACGGCGGTTTTCCGAATATGGAAAGGTTGCCACGGAGCGCATTTGCCATGAACTGGCGCAGGCGGGCGTCACCATCATCAGCGGCATGGCGCGCGGGATTGATTCCATCGCGGCGGTATCAGCGCTGCGGGCCGGGAATAAGACCATTGCGGTGCTTGGATGTGGGATCGACGTCGTCTATCCGCCTGAAAACAGGAAATTGATGGATGCGATTATAGAGAATGGCGTGGTGCTGTCTGAATATCCGCCGGCTTCCCAGCCGGTGGGGCAGCATTTTCCTGCGCGCAACCGCATTATCAGCGGTTTGTCGCGGGGTGTGCTGGCGACGGAAGCGCCTGCAAAAAGCGGCGCGTTAATCACCGCGGATCACGCCATGCAGAGCGGGCGGGATGTATTTGCCGTTCCGGGGAGTATTTTTGCGGGGAATTGCCAGGGCACCAACCTGCTGATCCAGCGCGGGGCAAAGCTCGTCACCTCCGCGCGCGATATTTTGGAGGAATACCCTTATGAATTATCGCTGCTGAAACAGGAGGATAAGCCGAAGCCCCAGAGGCGGGTCAACCCGCTGCCGGGGGAGCGGGTTGTGCGGCATGTGCCGGCGGCGCCTGTAAACAATATCAAAAAGGTTACGGTGGAGGATGAGAAATATAAAGGCCTTAATGCAGAAGAGCGGCAGGTGATCGGGCTGCTGATTGAAAGCAATCTGCACATTGACGACCTGGCGCGCAGGAGCGGCCTGGATATGCGCAAGCTCAATGCCATGCTGCCTGTCTTGGAAATGACGGGGTATATAAAAAAGCTGCCTGGCAATAATTATAGACTGAATATTTAAAACGGAGGGACACATGGCAAAGAAAAAACTGTTGATTGTTGAGTCGCCTGCGAAGGCGGGAACCATAAAAAAATACCTGGGGAAAGATTATTCTGTCATGGCCTCCATGGGCCATGTGATCGATCTGCCCAAAAGCCAGCTGGGGGTGGATGTGGAACATCATTTTGAACCGAAATACATCACCATCCGCGGCAAGGGAGAATTGCTGACAAAGCTGAAAAAAGAAGCGAAGAGCGCTGATGAAATCTACCTGGCGACCGACCCGGACCGCGAAGGGGAGGCGATTAGCTGGCATCTGGCGAACGCGTTGAAAATCGATACGGATTCCAATTGCCGCGTGACGTTCAATGAAATCACAAAAACGGCGGTGAAGGCGGCAATAAAAGAGCCGCGGCGCATTGATATGGATTTGGTAAACGCTCAGCAGCTGCGCCGGATTTTAGACCGCATCGTGGGGTATAAAATCAGCCCGATCCTTTGGGAAAAGGTGAAAAAAGGCCTGAGCGCCGGGCGCGTCCAGTCTGTGGCGACGCGGCTGATTTGTGACCGGGAAGAAGAGATCATGAATTTTACCCCGAAGGAATACTGGTCGGTGGAGGCGCTTTTGCGCGACCCGAAGTCGAAAAAGGAGTTCCCGGCGAAGTATTACGGCCCTGTGGGCGGGAAGGAGGCGGCGCTTTCCGCGGGCGCGGAAGCGGATGCAATTATCGCCGCGGTGAAAGAAGCAGAATTCACTGTGACAAATGTAAAGCGCGGGGAAGTTAGTAAAAATCCGCCGCCGCCCTTTACCACCAGTACCATGCAGCAGGATGCGTCGCGCAAAATCGGCTTCAGCGCGTTGAAAACCATGCAGACTGCGCAGACGCTGTACGAGGGCATCAATTTGGGAGGGAAGCTGGGCACAGTCGGCCTGATTACCTATATGAGGACGGATTCCCTGCGGATTGCGGCAGAAGCGCAGCAGGAGGCGCTGGAATTTATCCAGGCGGAATATGGCGCGGCGTTTGCGCACAGGCGGCAGTATAAGGCGAAAAAGAATGCCCAGGACGCGCACGAGGCGATCCGGCCCACCAGCGTGTCCATCAAACCGTCGGAGATCAAGGACCATCTGACCAATGACCAATATAAATTGTATAAGCTCATCTGGGAGCGGTTTGTGGCGTGCCAGATGGCGGCGGCGGTTTATAATACCATCAGCGCCAATATTGAAGCCAACGGGCATACGTTCCGCGCCAGCGGCTCCAGCTTGAAATTCAAAGGGTTTATGACCGTTTATACAGAGGGCCGCGATGAAAAGGAGAAAGAAAAGGATAAAATGCTGCCGGATTTGCAGGAGCAGCAGCGTGTGGATTTGAAAAACATTGAAGGGAAGCAGCATTTTACACAGCCGCCCCCGCGGTTTACGGAGGCGACGCTGGTGCGGGAGCTGGAAGAAAACGGGATCGGCCGCCCCAGCACCTATGCGCCGACGATTTCTACAATTATCGCCCGCGGATATGTCGTCCGCAGCAAGAAACAGCTTGTCCCGACGGAATTGGGCTTTGTCACCACCGATATCATGAAGCAGAATTTCAAGGATATCGTCGATGTGGAATTTACAGCGGAGATGGAGGAAGAGCTGGACGAGGTGGAGGAAGGGAAGCGCCATTGGGTGCAGGTTTTGGAGGAGTTTTATCCGCCGTTTGAAGAGAACCTCGAAAAAGCAAAGAAGGAAATTGAGAAAATACAGATTAAAGATGAGGAATCAGACGTCGTCTGCGAAAAATGCGGGCGCAAGATGGTATATAAACTGAGTAAGTTTGGGAAATTCCTGGCTTGCCCGGGATACCCCGAATGCAAAAATACGAAATCCATCCGTGAAGGGACGGGTGTGGAATGCCCGAAATGCGGCGGGGAAATTTTGGTGAAAAAATCCCGGAAGGGCAAGGTTTATTACGGCTGCGAACATGCGCCGAAGTGTGATTTTATGGCGTGGGATGCGCCTGTAAAGGGCCGGAAATGCCCGAAATGCGGCGGGCCGCTGTTCGAGAAAAAGGGACGCGGCAAAAAGATATTTTGCATGAAGGAAGGCTGCGGTTACGAGGAACGGAACAATGAGGGATAAACGGGTGAAAATCATCGGCGCGGGGCTGGCGGGCTGTGAGGCATGCTGGCAGCTTGTCCGGCGCGGCGTCGGTGTTGATTTATATGAAATGAAGCCGAAGAAGTTTTCCCCGGCTCATTCCAGCGAAAAATTTGCGGAGCTGGTCTGTTCCAATTCCCTGAAGGCCGAACGGATTGAAAATGCCTGCGGATTGCTGAAGGAAGAGATGCGCCTGTTTGATTCCTTGCTGATGCAGGGGGCGGATCGGGCACGGGTCCCTGCCGGCGGCGCGCTGGCGGTGGACCGGGAGATTTTTTCGGATTATATTACGGAGAAAATCAAAAGCCATCCGCTGGTCGCGGTGCACCATGAGGAGGTCACGGAAATTGATCCGGAGGTATACACCATCATTGCCACGGGACCGTTGACCTCGGACGCGTTGTCTGCGGCCATCGGGCGGCTGACGGGAAGCGAAAACCTTTATTTTTATGACGCTGCAGCGCCTGTCCTGACGAAAGACAGCATTGATATGGATAAGGTGTTCTATGGCGCGCGGTATGACCGCGGCACGGCGGATTATATCAACTGCCCCATGACAAAAGCGGAATACGGGGCTTTTTATGAAGCCCTGGTCCATGCGGAAACGGCGCCGCTGAAGGAATTTGAAACACAGGCGGTGTTCGAGGGGTGCATGCCGGTTGAGGTAATGGCGAAGCGCGGCGAAAAAACGCTGTTGTTCGGGCCGTTAAAGCCTGTTGGGCTGCGGGATCCGCGTACAGGCAGGGACGACGCATATGCGGTTGTGCAGTTGCGGCAGGACGATATGGAGGGGACCATTTATAATATGGTGGGGTTCCAGACCAACCTGAAATGGGGCGAACAAAAACGGGTATTTTCCATGATTCCAGGCTTGGAGCGGGCGGAGTTTGTACGCTATGGCGTGATGCACCGCAATACCTATATCCAGGCGCCGCAGGTGCTGAACCGTTATTACCAGATGGAACGGTGCCCGAAAGTGTTTTTTGCCGGGCAGATCACCGGCGTGGAAGGATATGTGGAATCCGCCTCCAGCGGGATCCTGGCCGGGGTGAATATGGCGCGGATGCTTTGCGGAGAAGCTTTTTTTGAGCCGTCGGCCAAAACCGCCATCGGCGCGCTCCCGCTATACATATCCAATAAAGGGTTGGACAGGCTCCAGCCGATGAATGCGAATTTTGGCATCATTGAAGGCTTGCCGCAGCGGGTGCGCGGGAAGAAAACGGAGCGTTACAGGCTGATTGCCGAACGCGCTTTGGAAGTGTTGAAAGGAGAACAGAAATGAACAAATCGAAAAAAATAGTAATCGGGGCAGTTGCGGCTGTGGCTGTGGTTGGAATCGCAAGCGCGGTATGGTATTTTGGGTTTGCGAACAAGGAAGAAGAGCCGCCTAAAAATGCGCAGAATGTATCGAGCACGGCGACGGCTGAACCGTCTGGGCAGCCGGAGGAGTCTGCAGCGCCGGCGGAATCCGGCGCGCCGGCCCAAAGCGGCGGCGCATCTCCCGGAAGCACAGCATCCGACGCCGCGGCGACGGAAGAACCGGTAAAGGTAACGCCGACCTTTATGTATTTTGTCACAAACGATGATTTGGCAAATGAGGCTGTGAAAAGCACGCTGGACGCGCTGCAAGCAGAATATGCGGACAGGGTGAATTTTGATATCAAGAATGTGGATGAGGACGCGACGCTGCTGGAGCGGTTTTCGTTTGTGGAAGGGAATACGCCTGCGCTGATCATGCTGAACACCGCAAATGATATTTGCGATATCAAAATGAAGAACAGCGATCAGGATGCGTTAAAGGCATCGATTGAAGGCGCTTTACAATAAAAAAACGGGGATGTATCCCCGTTTTTTTATTGCCGTTGTTCGGCGGGGTCTCTGTGGCGGAACAGCGTGAAGATGCTCCAAATCCCAGCCAAAGCGACGAGCGTATAAATAATTCTCGGAATGAGCGCCAGCTGGCCGCCGAACATCGCGCCGATCGCATCAAAACCAAAGATGCCGATGCTGCCCCAGTTCAGAGCGCCGATAATGATTAATATCAGCGATATTGTATCCATTATTGAAAAACCTCCTCTAACTTTTTCTATTATAAGTATAAACGGATTTCAGAAATAATAAACTGGTAATAAAAGGATTAAAAAAATAAAAAGAGGTGGGCGGGATGAAAAAAATGATCATTTATGTGCTGACGGTCGTGCTGATTCTGGTGATATCCGCTGTATGTATTGTTTTTGCGCAGGATAACGATGCGGTAAATATTGAATTTTTGAAGGAATACGGTTGGGAAGTGGAGCCGGAATGCATCGAGCGCGAGAAGGTGGAAATACCGAAGGAATTTGATGACGTTTACAACAATTATAATCAAATCCAGAAGCGTGCGGGCCTGGATTTGAGCCGCTATAAGGGGAAAAAGGCGGTGCGGTATACATACATCGTCACGAACTACCCGGAAGACGTGGGCGAGCCGGTGCGGGCAAACCTGCTGTGTGTCAATGGGGAGCCGGTGGCCGGCGACATTATGACGGTGAGCATCAATGGGTTTATGCATTCCTTAAATTACCCAACCAAATAAAGGACCGCCC
>DVND01000178.1 GCA_018714645.1 Candidatus Avimonoglobus intestinipullorum | reverse complement strand
ATAGTCCGCGTGCCCCGGGCAGTCAACGTGTGCATAGTGGCGGTTGTCTGTCTCGTACTCAACGTGCGCTGTGGAAATCGTGATTCCTCTTTCCCGCTCTTCCGGCGCTTTGTCGATCATGTCGTACGCTTCAAACTTCGCCTGGCCCTTCAGCGCCAGCACCTTTGTAATAGCCGCTGTCAATGTGGTTTTACCGTGGTCAACGTGACCGATTGTCCCAATATTCACATGGGGTTTCGTTCTTTCGAATTTTTCCTTTGCCATTCTAATAATCCTCCTTTGAACTATACATATAGTAAACTAATTCCTATTGTACAATTTTTTTCTATAAAAATCAAGTCTTTTTTTTAATTAACCGTTGTTCTTTGCCCGTTCATTGATAATTTTTTCCTGAATGGACTTGGGAACCTCGGAATAATGCGACGGTTCCATGGTATACTGGCCGCGGCCCTGGGTCCTGGAACGCAGTTCCGTGGCATAGCCGAACATTTCCGAAAGCGGGACCATTGCCGTAATCTGCTGCGCGCCCGCAACGGCTTCCATCTTCTGGATCATCCCGCGGCGGGAGTTCAGGTCGCCCATGACGTCGCCCATATATTCGTCCGGCATAATGACATTGACCAGCATAATTGGCTCTTTGATGACCGGATCGGCCTTCTTCATGCCTTCCTTGAATGCCATGGAAGCGGCAATCTTAAACGCCATTTCAGATGAGTCGACTTCATGGTAAGAACCATCGTACAGGGTAACCTTCACGTCAACAACGTTATAGCCGGCCAAAACACCGGACTGCATCGCACCCTGGACGCCGGCGTCAACCGCGGGGATGTATTCCTTCGGGATTGCGCCGCCCACAACAGCGTTTACAAATTCGTAGCCTTTTCCTTCTTCCTGCGGCTCCAGCTTCATCACAACGTGGCCGTACTGGCCCTTACCGCCGGACTGGCGCGCATATTTATGCTCAATGTCCACAGCTTTGCGGATCGCTTCACGGTAAGATACCTGCGGTTCGCCGACATTTGCTTCCACCTTGAACTCACGCAGCAAACGGTCAACGATAATCTCCAAATGGAGCTCGCCCATGCCGGCGATAATGGTCTGGCCGGTTTCTTCGTCCGTATAGGTCTTAAATGTCGGGTCCTCTTCCGCCAGCTTCGCCAGCGCAATGCTCATTTTTTCCTGGCCGGCTTTGGTTTTCGGCTCAATCGCCACGCGGATAACCGGTTCCGGGAATTCCATGGATTCCAGTATAATCGGATGCTTTTCATCGCAGAGCGTATCGCCCGTGGTGGTATTTTTCAAGCCAACCGCCGCCGCGATATCCCCTGAATACACTGTGGAAATGTCTTCGCGGTGGTTTGCATGCATCTGCAGGATCCTGCCCAGGCGCTCCTTATTGCCCTTGCAGGCATTCAGGACGTAAGAGCCGGCGTCAACTGTTCCCGAATACACACGGAAGAAGCAGATCTTCCCAACAAACGGGTCTGTGGCAATTTTAAATGCCAGCGCTGCAAACGGCGCATCGTCAGAGGACGGGCGCTCGTCTTCCTCGTTGGTGTCCGGATTAACGCCTTTGATGTTCGGGACGTCTGTCGGTGCGGGCATGTAGTCCACAATCGCGTCCAACAGCATCTGCACGCCTTTATTCCTATAAGAAGTCCCGCAGAGCATCGGCACAATTTCGTTGGAAATCGTTGCCTTTCTCAGCGCGGTTTTCAGTTCCTCAATGGAAATCTCCTCCCCTTCGAGGTATTTCATCATGAGTTCCTCGTCCGTTTCCGCAATGGATTCCACCATCGCGTTGCGGTATTCCTCCGCTTTTTCAAGCATGTCCTCCGGGATATCCTCCTCGCGGACGTCTTTTCCCAGATCGTCATAATATACTTCCGCCTTCATGGTCATCAAATCAATAATGCCCTTAAAGGTCTCCTCTGATCCAATGGGGAGCTGGATCGGCACGCCGTTTGCGTGCAGACGTTCTTTTACCATGTTGACAACATTGTAAAAGTCAGCGCCCATAATGTCCATCTTATTGACATAAATCATGCGCGGGACATTGTAATCATTCGCCTGGCGCCAAACGGTTTCAGACTGCGGTTCAACGCCGCCCTTTGCGCACATAACGGTAACAGAACCGTCCAGCACACGCAGCGAACGCTGCACTTCAACGGTAAAGTCCACGTGCCCCGGGGTGTCGATGATGTTAATCCGCTTGCCTTTCCACTGACAGGTGGTCGCCGCAGACGTAATGGTAATACCGCGCTCCTGCTCCTGGGCCATCCAGTCCATGGTCGCCGCGCCCTCGTGGGTCTCGCCTATTTTATGCACACGGCCGGTATAGAACAGGATTCGTTCCGTCGTCGTTGTTTTACCGGCGTCGATATGCGCCATGATGCCTATATTTCTTGTATTCTCCAAAGAGAATTGCCTACCCATGATATGTTCCTCCTTCCTCATGGTTTTTAAAGCAGAATCATTCTGTACAACAATTCAATTTTAATCTTACCAGCGGTAATGCGCAAACGCCTTGTTCGCTTCCGCCATCTTATGCGTATCTTCGCGCTTTTTCACGGCGTTGCCCGTCCCGTTGAGCGCATCCATCAGCTCGTTTGCCAGGCGCTCCTTCATGGTCTTTTCGCCGCGTTCCCGCGAATAGCGGGTCAGCCAGCGCAGGCCCAGCGTCTGCCTTCTCTCCGGGCGCACTTCCATCGGGACCTGGTAGGTGGCCCCGCCGACACGCCGCGCCTTTACTTCCAGCACAGGCATAATGTTGTCCAGCGCTTCCTGGAACGCTTCCAGCGGATCCTTGCCGGTTTTTTCACGGACAATGTCAAACGCATCGTAAACGATTTTCTGTGCGATGCCCTTTTTCCCATCCAGCATGATGTTGTTGATCAGCTTTGTGACAACGACACTGTTATAGATCGGATCGGGGAGCACTTCTCTTTTCGCAATAAAACCTTTTCTTGGCACTTTACTTCCCTCCTTCATAATGACCGGCAGAGCATTCTGCCGCAATGAATATCACCGGTACTCTGGGCACAGTCTTTCAATGCCCCGTTCGTGCGTATACGATTTATATTCCTGATATAACCCGATATGCACTAATCATGTGATATGTTTCAGATTACTTCTTTTCCGGCTTTGGTCTCTTCGCGCCGTACTTGGAACGACCCTGCATCCTGTTCGCAACGCCCTGGGTATCCAGCGTGCCCCGGATGATGTGGTATCTCGTACCGGGCAGGTCCCTGACTCTTCCGCCTCTGATCAGGACAACGCTGTGTTCCTGCAGATTGTGGCCGATACCGGGGATGTACGCTGTCACTTCGATCCCGTTTGTCAGGCGCACCCTGGCAATTTTCCGAAGCGCAGAGTTCGGCTTCTTCGGGGTCGCAGTCCTGACGGCTGTACACACGCCTCTCTTTTGGGGAGCGCTGTGATCGTCCGTCTTCTTCTTCAGGGAGTTCAAGCTCTTCTGAAGGGCAGGCGCCGTGGACTTCTTTACAGATGTCTGTCTTCCTTTTCTGACCAATTGATTAAATGTTGGCATACCGTGTTACACCTCCTAAATTCAAATTTTCAGGCATTTCTGCCAGTTTTTATTATAACACATTTTCATGTGAAATAACCTTAATTTTTCAACACGACTGCACAGGACGCTTTTACCTTGATCCCGCAAAGCCTGCCCAGCTCTTTCATGCTTTCCGCATAAAACACGGGGCAGCCGGATTTTTCGGCTTGCTCTTCCACAGGCGTCTTGATTTTATCCTCGCAGTCCGACGCAAGATACACCTTTTCCGCACGCTGCTCGCCCAGCGCGCGCAAAACCTGCTTATATCCCGCCTGCATCCGGCTTTTTTCCGCTTCGGATATCATCAAACCACCCCTTTTCCCATACTGCAGTCCAGCGTATACAAGTATATCAAAATTATCCAGCCCCTGTCAATACTTTTTTTATAAATTTTACGCGTCCTTAAGCCATTTTTTCACATTTTACCAAAGCGTATTTTATTTTTTCCCTTCTTATTGTAGAGATTATTCCCGAAATATACCATATATAGTGCTTTTAAATTTATCCACAAATAAATGAAAAAAAAGCGGCCCGGAGGCTTCAATTTGAACAAAAATGTAAAAAATGTTATAAATTTAACAGAACCCCCTTGTATAATTTTTTATTTTGAGGTAAAATATAGTGTGACAGGCAAAATGTTACCGTTTTGCCGGCAATAAAATTAAATTACGATTAGGAGGAACGAATCATGGCAGTAAAAGTTGCTATCAATGGGTTCGGAAGAATCGGCCGTCTGGCGTTCCGTCAGATGTTCGGCGCAGAGGGCTACGAGGTCGTAGCGATCAACGACTTGACAAAGCCTTCCATGCTTGCGGATCTTCTCAAGTATGATACGGCACAGGGCGGCTACTGCGGAAAGATCGGTGAAAACCTTCACACGGTTGAAGCAGACGATGAGAAAAATACAATCACAGTTGATGGGAAAACGCTGACAATTTATAAAGAAGCGGACGCATCAAAGCTCCCCTGGGGAGAAATCGGCGTAGACGTCGTTTTGGAATGCACAGGGTTCTATTGCTCAAAGGAAAAGAGCCAGGCGCATATCAATGCAGGCGCAAAGAAGGTTGTCATCTCCGCTCCGGCAGGGAATGACCTGAAGACGATCGTATACAGCGTTAATGAAAATACATTGACAAAGGAAGACAACATCATTTCTGCTGCTTCCTGTACCACCAACTGCCTGGCGCCGATGGCAAAAGCGCTGAACGACTATGCACCGATCCAGTCCGGTATCATGTCCACCATTCACGCATACACAGGCGACCAGATGATCCTGGACGGCCCCCACAGAAAGGGCGATATGAGACGTGCGCGTGCAGGCGCTGCAAACATCGTACCGAACTCCACAGGCGCTGCAAAGGCAATCGGCCTGGTAATTCCGGAGCTGAACGGCAAGCTGATCGGTTCTGCACAGCGTGTCCCTGTTCCGACAGGTTCCACCACCATCCTGACAGCCGTTGTAAAGGGCACGGATGTAACCGTTGACGGCATCAACGCTGCAATGAAGGCTGCGGCTTCTGAATCGTTCGGCTATAATACAGATCCGATTGTTTCTTCCGACGTTATCGGTATGAAATATGGTTCCCTGTTCGATGCAACACAGACCATGGTTTCCAAGATTTCCGACGACCTCTATGAAGTACAGGTTGTATCCTGGTATGACAATGAAAATTCCTACACCAGCCAGATGGTGCGGACAATCAAATACTTCGCGGAACTGTAAAATTCAAAGCTGTAAAAAACATCTGTTTTCCAACAGATGTTTTTTTATATGCGCGAACTGTACAAAATTTAAAAATACAATTGAATCTGGGCGCGAAATCTGGTATGATAGAAATGAGACTTTTTTTACAGGGGGATCATGATGGATATAAATGAAATTTGGGAGCATGCGCTGACTTATATCCGCCAGGACGTCAATTCAATTGTCGGTTATAATACATATATCAAAGACGCCGTACCGGTTTCTTATGAACAGGATCGTTTTACAATTGCCGTATCCACCGCAATCAGCAAAAATATGATTGAGATGCGCTATATCAAAACCATCGAGAGGGCAATTTCCAAAGTAACGGCAAAGCCCGTCCGGCTGCAAATCCGCGTCCATCCAAATCCGGAGGAGCTGGCAAAACAAACAAAACCAGAACCGGAACCCGCCCCCGCAAATACGGGAGGGTATTCCGGCAATTTAAACCCGCGCTATACCTTTGAAAACTTTGTCGTAGGGCCGTCCAACGAATATGCCACGGCTGTCGCCATGAATGTGGCAAAATTCCCGGGCCAGAGCAACCCGCTGTTCCTGTACGGCAATTCCGGCCTGGGGAAAACCCACCTGATGCAAGCCATCGGCAATCAGATTTTAAAAAACGCGCCGGATAAAAAGGTCGTATACATCACCAGTGAAAAATTCACCAATGACATGACCAACTCCCTGCGGGACAAGGATATGGAATCCTTCCGCCACCGCTACCGGGAGATCGACGTGCTACTGGTGGACGACGTGCAGTTTATTGAAGGGAAGGAAGGGACCCAGGAGGAATTTTTCCATACCTTTAACGATTTGTATTTAAACAACAAGCAGATCGTCCTCACCAGCGACCGCAAGCCCAAGGACTTGACCACGCTGGAAGAACGGCTGCGCACCCGCTTTGAATGGGGCCTCAGCACCGATATCATCATCCCGGACTACGAAACCCGCGTGGCGATCTTGAAGAAAAAAGCGGAAAGCCAGAACGTATCGATCTCTGAAGAAGTGCTTTCCTATATCGCTCAGCGGATCGACTCCAATGTCCGGGAGCTGGAAGGGGCGCTTTTAAAAATTATCTCCTATGCGGGCATCAGCCACAAGGAAATTGATATTGAGATTACAGAATATGTGCTCAAATCCATCCTGCCGGAGGAAGGGATCATTAAAATTACACCGAAAAAAATCATGGAAAAAGTTTGTACCTATTATAATATAAAGGAAGAGGACCTGACGGGCCACTCCAAAACGAAAAACATCGCCCTGCCGCGGCAGGTGGCCATGTATTTATGCAAAACCCTGACAGATATGAACTTTGTTACCATCGCCAAGGAATTTGGGAACCGCGACCGCACCACCGTGATGTATGGTGTGGATAAAATTATAACGGCGGCAAAGACGGACGCCGCCTTAAAAGCCGATATAGACTACATTACAAAGGATTTAAACAACCTGTGACCTGTCCACATCCTGCCTGTTGGCAGCATGTGGACAGGTTGTTGAAAACTTTTCCGCATATTCCGGGGTGTTTATAACAAAAAGCATTCCACAGTTTTTCCACAGGCGGATTTTGACAGAAAATCCAGCAAAATGGACATGCAGGAAGCTTTTCCATCAATTCCCCGTCCCTACTACTAATACTACTATGTATAATATATAATATACGTACGTAGGTACGTATTGCAAAATTTTTTGAAAAGAGGGTTCTTATGAAATTTACATGCCACAAAATACAATTGCTGGACATTATCAACACCGTCCAAAAAGCGGTATCGGCAAAATCCATCATGCCGATTTTGGAATGTGTGAAAATTGATGCAGATGCATTGGGGACGCTGGTGGTCACGGGGAATAACCTGGATTTGTGCATTGAGTACAGCAGCGCATGCAATGTGTCCGAAGGGGGCAGCATCGCCATCAGCTCCAAAATTTTCGGTGAGATCATCAGGCGGATCCCTGACGACGAGGTGACGGTAACAGTGAACGAGGAGAACAATGTTACCACCATCAAATGCGCCAAGAGCGAATTTAATATCCAGGGCCTTTCCGCCGGAGAATACCCGGCGGTGCCGGCCATCAATGAGGTGTACCGCCTGTCTATGAAACAGGAAACCTTAAAAAAGATGATCCGCAAGACCATTTTTGCCGTTTCTGTCAACGAAGCCCGCAAGCCGGTGCTGACAGGCGCGCTGTTTGAGGTGGACACCGGCGTTTTGAGCGTGGTGTCCTCTGACGGATACAGGCTTGCGCTTATTAAGGAAACGGTGGATGCTTCTTTGGAAAAAAAGAAATTTATCATCCCCGGCCTGACGTTGCGAGAGCTTTTAAAGGTGCTGAAGGACGGGGATGAGACGG
>DVND01000014.1 GCA_018714645.1 Candidatus Avimonoglobus intestinipullorum | reverse complement strand
TTTTGAAAATAAAAACACCGCCCAACAAATGGCTTTGTTAAGCGGTTTATATTGGAGCTACTGGTCAGAATCGAACTGACAACCTGCGCATTACGAATGCGCTGCTCTGCCATTGAGCCACAGTAGCATGCCATATAAAAGAGAGCTTGTGGCTCTCTTTTATAATGCCGTATCGAAAAATTATATCTTACGATAACATATTTTTAGCAATTTCATTAATCAGCTTCCCGTCGGCGCGGCCTTTTGTCTGCGGCATCACCGCAGCCATGACCTTTCCGATATCCTTCATCGTTGCAGCGCCTGTATTTGCAACAGCTTCCGCAACAATGCGTTCAAGCTCCTCGCGGGACAACTGGGCGGGCAGATAGCCCATCAAAACATCCATTTCGGCCTTGAGTTCGGCAATCAAATCATCGCGGCCGCTCTTTTCATAATCGGGCAGGGAATCTCTCCGTTGTTTCAACTGTTTTGCAATGACCTCCAAAACGCCTTCGTCATCAAGCGTGACCTTTTTATCCTTTTCAACCTGCAGCACAGCGGCACGGACCATCTGCACCGTATTCTTGCGGACTGCGTTTTTTTCTTTCATTGCGGCTTTTAAATCGTCAGCCAATTGCTCTTTCAGTGACATGCTGCACTCCTGTTAACAAACAACTTATTTATATTTCCTTTTACGCGCTGCTTCGGATTTCTTTTTGCGTTTTACGCTTGGCTTTTCATAATGCTCCCGTTTACGGATTTCCGACATCACGCCTGATTTGGCGCATTGACGCTTAAATCTGCGAAGAGCACTATCCAATGATTCGTTATCTTTTACTCGAATTTCAGACACATATTTCCCCTCCCTCCGGCTGGTCAATTGTCCGGATGTTTGATGCGCCTATAGACAAGCTATAGTTGCCACATTTATTATTATACCTTATTTTTTATATGGATGTCAATATATTTGTGAAAAGTTTTTAAAAACAATGTGAAAAAACTTTTAACCCGCCGGCCATCCGAACTGCCGGCCGCCCACCAGATGGAAGTGGAGATGATTTACGGTCTGCCCGCCGTCCGCGCCGCAGTTGTTGATGACGCGGTAGCCGTTTTCGGCAAACCCCAATTCCTTCGCAAGCTTGGGGATGACTTCAAAAATGTGCGCCACGCACGCGCTGTTTTCCGCGGTGATTTCATTTGCGGAAGCGATGTGCTGTTTCGGGATGAGGATGACATGATGCGGCGCCTGGGGTGCGATATCGTTGAACGCATAAATCAGATCGTCCTCATAGACCTTTGTGGACGGGACTTCCCCGTTGATAATTTTACAGAATAGGCAATCCATTCTATTTTCCTCCTTTAACGCCTATTTTTTTACAGAATGCTTGAATGGGGCAGGTGCTGCACTTGGGGCTGCGCGCGGGGCATACGGCCCGGCCGTGCATCACCAGCTGGTGGCAGAAGCGGTTTTGATAGTCCTCCGGCACGATTTTCTTCAGCGCAAATTCAATCTTGACCGGGTCCTGTTCTTTTACCAGGCCGATGCGGTTGGTGAGGCGGATGCAGTGCGTGTCCACCACCACGGCAGGCTTGTTGAAAATATCGCCCAGCACCAGGTTCGCGGTTTTGCGCCCTGTGCCCGCCAGCGTCAGCAAATCCTCCATGTTATCGGGGACTTCGCCGCCGTAGACGTCCACCAGCCGGCGGCAGCAGGCGATGATGTTTTTCGATTTATTTTTATAAAATCCCGCCGAGCGGATATAGCCCTGCAATTCCAGGATATCGGCGTTGGCGAAATCCTCCGCGGTCTTGTACCGTTCAAACAGCGGCCCTGTCACAATGTTGACCCGCGCATCCGTGCACTGGGCGGACAGCTGCGTCGCAATCAGCATTTGCAGGGGCGTTTTATAGTTGAGCGAGCATTGCACGTCCGGATAGACCGCGTCAAATATTTTACGGATTTCGGCAACGGTTTCTGTTTTTCTCATGTTTCCACCACACAGTTTCGTATTTAATATGTACCATTATATATTTTTTTCCGGAAAAAAGCAAGATTGTACTTGCGATTTCTTTTATTTCCATATATAATAGTTGTATTAATGTACGGGAGGAAAAAATCAATGTTTGAACTTGAGGAATTAAAAGGGTTTGACCCGGAGCTGCACGCTGCGATCCAGGGCGAAATTTCCAGACAGCAGCACAAAATTGAGCTGATTGCTTCTGAAAACTTTGTATCGAAGCGGGTTATGGATGCCATGGGGACGCCGCTGACAAACAAATACGCGGAGGGGTATCCCGGCAAGCGCTATTACGGCGGCTGCGAATGGGTGGATGTTGCGGAAAATCTCGCGATAGAGCGCGCCTGCAAGATTTTTGGCGCCAATTTCGCGAACGTACAGCCCCACTCCGGCGCACAGGCGAACATGGCGGTGTTTTTTGCGCTGCTGACACCGGGGGATACGGTGCTGTCCATGAGTTTGGCCCACGGCGGCCATCTGAGCCATGGGAGCCCGGTCAACATGTCCGGCAAGTATTTTAACATTGTGCCTTACGGCGTTTCTGAAGACGATAACACCATCGATTATGAAGAAGTCCGCCGTTTGGCGCTGGAGCATAAGCCGAAGCTGATTTTGGCGGGCGCGTCCGCGTACCCGCGCAAGATTGATTTTGAAAAGTTTGCGGAAATCGCGAAAGAGGCCGGCGCATATTTCATGGTGGACATGGCACATATCGCGGGGCTGGTGGCAGCGGGGCTGCACCAGAATCCGGTGCCCTATGCCGACGTGGTGACGACGACCACCCATAAGACCCTGCGTGGCCCCCGCGGCGGCCTGATCCTGACACGGGACGAAGAATTGGCAAAGCTGATGAACAAGGCTATTTTCCCGGGGATCCAGGGAGGCCCGCTGATGCACGTCATTGCGGCGAAGGCAGTTTGCTTTAAAGAAGCGCTGACCGAGGAGTTTAAGGCGTATCAGCAGCAGGTTGTGAAAAATGCAAAGGCGCTGTCAGAAGGGTTGATAAAAGAAGGGTTCAAGCTGGTTTCCGGCGGGACGGACAACCATCTGATGCTTGTGAATTTAACGGATATGGATGTGACGGGGAAAGAAGCGGAGCACATGCTGGACGAAGTGGGGATCACCGTCAATAAGAATGCCATCCCGTTTGATACCAAGAGCCCGTTCATCACCAGCGGCATCCGTATCGGGACGCCGGCAACTACCTCCAGAGGCTTTGTGGAGGCGGATATGGAGGAAATCGCGAAGCTGATCAAGCTGGCGATTACGGACTTTGACAATTCCCAGGAGGAAATCCGCCAAAGGGTGAAAACATTGTGCGACAAGCATCCGCTGTATGCGTAAAAAAAAACAAACCGTTTCGGCGGTTTGTTTTTTTATTGGATCAGGTCTTTCACCACTTCCCCCGCCGCAATCAATCCCGCAACGGATGGGACAAAGGCGACGCTTCCGGGAGTCTGGCGTTTGGCCGTGCCGGTTGCGGCGGCGGGCACGGCGTTTGGCCTGATAGGCTGTTCTTTCGAATACACCACTTTCAGCCCCTTGACGCCGCGGGCCTTCAGTTCCCGCCGCATCACCCGTGCCAGGGGGCAGACGGTGGTTTTATAAATATCTGTCACTTCAAATTGCGTGGGGTCCAGCTTGTTGCCCGCCCCCATGGAACTGATGATGGGTACGCCCGCCTCCTGCGCCCTGACAGCCAGTTCTATTTTCCCCGATACGGTGTCGATTGCATCGATGATATAGGAGTAATCCTGAAAATGGAACAAGGGTGCGGTTTCGGGGGTAAAAAAGACGTTGTGGGTACGGAGGATTAAATCCGGGTTGATATCCAGGAATCGCTGTTTTGCCGCGTCGGTCTTCAGCATCCCGATGGTGCTGCGCAGGGCGAGCAGCTGCCGGTTCAGGTTGGATTCGGACACGGTGTCGTGATCGATGAGGTCGACGGCGCCTACGCCGGAGCGCACCAGCGCCTCCGCCGCGTGCCCGCCCACGCCGCCTATGCCGAATACGGCGACCCGCGCGTGTTTCAGTTTTTCTAAAGCCTCCGCGCCAAGGAGCAGCGCAGTCCTTTGCAAAAATTCCATTTTGAATCCCTCCGTTCTGGCTGGATTGTAGCATATTTACGGAAAGAAGTCAAATAAAAACGGTTGCTTTTGCGGGAAAAATCTGGTATAATTCGTGGGAAGGAGTGGATGAACGTGGCAATTGAACAGGTACGGGAATATTTTAAACAGTTCGGCATGGAGGGGCGGATCCGGGAATTTGATGTATCCAGCGCCACTGTGGAACTGGCAGCGCAGGCGCTGGGCACCGCGCCGGAGCGCATTGCAAAAACGCTGGCTTTTCAGGATGGGGAGGGCTGTATCCTCATAGTTGCCGCCGGCGACGCCAAAGTAGACAACCGTAAATTCAAGGAACAGTTCGGCATGAAGCCGCGGATGCTCCCCTTCGACGACGTGGAGCGGCTGGTGGGGCATGCCGTGGGCGGCGTTTGCCCTTTTGGAATCAGGCCGGGGGTCCCGGTATATGTGGACAAGTCTGTGGAGCGGTTTGAGTCCGTTTATCCGGCCTGCGGCAGCAGCAACAGCGCGATCGAATTGAAAATGGACGAGCTGATGCGATACTCCAACGCCGTGGGCATGGTGGATGTATGCAAGGGATGGGCGGATGCTTCAGAGTGAACCGGTTGGCAGGGGTGTTTGCGGGCCCCCCTGCCTCCGGGAGGACATTGGAACGGTGAAAAGCCGGAAAACCTTAGGGTAAAAAGCGGATTAGTGCACATTTTTCATGTCGCTGCTACATAGCGGCGATTTTTTATTTGTGTTAAACTGATAGTATCAGGTTTTGTGACTAATAATAGGTATACCGCCGGTAATACGGCCGTACCGAATGGGAGCAGGCAGAAAACGGCGTGATATACATGCAATTTGCTTGAAATAAGTCATGCAGAAATTTTTATGGTATAATCGGATATTGCAGAATAGATGGTGATGGTGATGTGGGGGATACGGTTTCTGCGGCAAAGCATTAATAAACAGTTGGTGTTTATGGGGGTTCTGATGATTATCGTTACAGAAGCCATACTTTGCTGCGGCATATATTACGGCGTAAAGCGCGTTGTCGTCAGCAACGGCGCCGGGCAAACCGCAGAATCCGTGCGCCAGCTGGCGGATAAGATCAATGAGCGGCTGGAATTTACGCTGAATCAATTCAACTATATTGAAATTGACAGGGATTTTGTGGATATTGCCCAAGGGAAAAGCGGCGGCGATGACATCAGCGATTTTATGAAAATGTCCAGGAAATTTGGGGAAGAGCGGCTGCATAATGTAAAGGTGATTGAGAGCATTGTATTTGTTCGGCGGGACGGCAAAATTTTTTATGAAACGCCGGTCAACCGGCTGGCAGATGTAGACTTTACCCGTCTGGATTGGTACCAGGCGTGTGTGGAAAACAACGGCCAGGTACTCTGGTATCAGCCTTATGAACAGGAATTGTTTGTGAACAAGGATCATCAAGTGGTCGGTATTTTAAAGGAGATTACGGATTCACGGCAGGAAAGCTTAGGGGTACTGGCTGTGAATCTGCGGCAGGAGTATTTTGAAAATGAACTGAAGGGATTGAATTTGGGGCCGGGCTCTGCCCTGTTTATAACAGATGGCCAGGCGTCCATTACGCAAGTGGAACCGCAGTTGTTTGCCGAAGCCATGGAGTTTATCAACACACAGCAGTACAATAAAGATGAACCGGTTGAAATTGGCGGAAAAAAGCAAAGGATTGTCTGCGGAGAACTTCCTGTGAACGGGTGGCGGCTTGTTGGCGTGGTTCCGCAGGAGAACCTGTTTCAGAATAATATGTTTTTTGTAATCAGTATGCTGGCGGCGATTTTGGGCGGTTTGATTTTGGCCGTCCTGATCATTGTATTTACCATAAAAAACATCACATCCCCCATTAATAAGCTGCGGTATGTCATGCATCAAGTGGAAAACGGACAGGTGGACGCCCGGTTTTGGGGGAAGGATTTAGCCCGGCAGGACGAGATTGGTATTTTAACGAACAAATTCAACGATATGTTAGACAGCGTAGAGCGGCTGATGCAGGCAGTGGAAACAGAGAGCAGGAAAAAATCCAAGGCGGAGCTGCGCGCTTTGCAGCAGCAAATTAATTCGCATTTTTTGTATAATACCTTGGATTCCATTTACATTAAAATTATGCGGGGGGACAAGGAAAGAAGCTCGGATATGGTGCAGCGGCTGGCCCGGTATTTCCGGCTGGCACTGAACCAGGGCAGCGATATTACCACGGTGGAAAAGGAGATCGCCCACATTGAGAATTATGTGGCGATAGAAAAATACAGGTACAGCCAGCCGTTCCAATGTATCATTGAAGTGGACAGGTCAATTTATGGCTTTGAAATCCCAAAATTACTGCTGCAGCCCCTGGTGGAGAATGCCATCGTGCATGGGATTTTCCGCAGCAAGGAAGAGGGGCGGATTGTAGTTTCCGGGATACGGTTCGGGGATAAAATTATTTTTAAGGTTACGGATAACGGCGGCGGATTCGATGCGGAGCAGATCACCCGCTATGTACAGGGGGCAGAACAGGCAGACGCGTTCAAAAAGAGCTTTGCCCTGCGGAATATCCGCACGCGGATCCAGTTGTTTTATCAGGACCAGGGCGATATTTTCTTTTATAATGCAGACGGCGGCGCCTGTGTGGAGATTGTCCTGCCCGCTGATTGGGAAATTGAATAGCCAGAGGAAAAGGAGGCGAGGGGAATGCGTATGCTTTTGGTGGATGACGAGGAAGAAGTGACGGGAGCCCTCTTGGAAATTTACGACTGGAGCCGGCTGGGGATCATGGCGGAAGCCTGCAACAGCGGCGCAGAAGCGTTAAAGATGCTCAAGCAGCGCCGGTTTGACATTATGATATCCGACATCAAGATGCCGGATATCACCGGGCTGGAATTGTCCCAAAAAGCGAAGCAGCTATATCCGGATATTAAAATTATCCTGCTCAGCG
>DVND01000177.1 GCA_018714645.1 Candidatus Avimonoglobus intestinipullorum | reverse complement strand
ATAGTTTTGTAATAGAATAAAGGAGGGATGAAAATGAAAAAGATTGTTGCGTTGTTATTGATATTTCTGTTGTTCCAGAATGTGGCATATGCCTTTGAACAAATATCATGGGACAAAATAGAGATAATTCCGAAAGCAGTTCCTAGTGAACCTATAGAAGACAGGTTATGGCTGGGTGGTCAGTTTGTACGATTTGTTTTGGATGAAGAAGCAGTACCTGCGGATTACGGGTATACCGATCCTAATATGCCTTATTTATGTGATGTCTGGGTATCTGAAGATGGATTTGTCTATGAAAACACAGGGAAAAAAGTACCTTATGGGATTGATTTCCTTATGTATGAAGTAGGAGCGTATATTGTCATCAAGTCTAACTATTACACTCCTCCAGGGAAAATACAGGATGATAATTATTATGTATATAACCAAAATTGGGAATTATTAAAATCAACAAATTTTGGCGAAAAATTGGAATTTGATTTTGGTTTACCCAATAGAGAGGAAAACGATAGTACAGCACCGTTTTATAACTATCCGAAAATTAAGGAAATAAATGGATGGTTTTATTGCAAAGGTGGTAACATGACACGTGATGGATATACATATTATCCAGTTAAATTTCAACAAGAACAATTAAAGCCCTATGAAGGTAGTGTGACTGGTTTTGAATATGAGAAATTATCATGGAACATCAATCAGAATAGGGATAAAGATATAATCTCATATGATAATATTTATTGGTATGAACTGCCTATAGAGTGTTCACATTCATATGCTTGGGAATATGACGGATACCTGGAGCGGCGCATGAAAATGTTTAAAGACAGGACAGCAGATATGGAACTGGTCTATAAAACTGCGAATGGGCTGCATTTGCCCATACAGGTATTTTTGCCCGGCGGCGACATCCATCGGGCCAGGGCGATCCTTGCCATTCATGGCGGGGGATGGAATGGCGCAATTAAGGATAATACGCCATGGGATGGCGGTTGGATGGGAAACAATGCAAGATATTTTGCAGAACAGGGGTTTATCGGCATTGCCATATCGTACCGTTCATTGGAGGCGGCTGAAGGCTTAAATGTGTCCGACCTGCTCGGGGATTGCGCGGATGCGGTGCGGTATATCAGGGCGCATTTGAAATTTGTAAATTTTGATAATATTGTATATATAGGCGATTCGGCAGGGGGATATCTTGTGACTATGCTTGGATTGTCCCAGGAGGACGATATCCGCCCGCATGCGGCGGTCGCCCTAAACCCCGTTTTGGGACTGCTGGACAGCAAGTGGAGCTATGGGTTTCAGCACGGCGCGGATATAGACAGCCTGACGCCTAAAAAAAGCATTGGGGAAAAATGCGCCGACTTTTTATTCATGCACGGGACCGCCGATACCACTGTGGAGATCGAATACACGGAGGAACTGCACGACTTGCTGATAAAAAAAGGGCACAAGTCGGAGTTTGTGAAGATTCCCGGTGCGCAGCATGCGTTTATATTGTATGACTATAAATACCCGGACACGTATGTGACAGAGATCATGGAGCAACTCATACAGTATATCCGCGAAAAATTTTAAGGGTTTATAAATGATTCGTTTTTGCAGATGCAGAAGCGTAAATATTAAGGAGGAGTGAACATGTTAAAACCAAAAATCGGAATCAGGCCGACTATCGACGGCCGCTGGGGCGGTGTCCGGGAGAGCCTGGAGGAAAAGACCATGGCCATGGCAAAAGCGGCAAAGGCGTTGATTGAAAGCAATGTCCGCTATCAAGACGGTACGCCCGTGGAGTGTGTGATTTCGCCGTGCACAATCGGCGGCGGGGCGGAAGCGGCAAAATGCGCCGATTTCTTTAAAACGCAGAATGTATGCGCGTCCCTTGCTGTGACGCCTTGCTGGTGCTATGGAAGCGAAACGATGGATCTCGACCCGAACACCATAAAAGCGGTTTGGGGCTTTAACGGCACGGAGCGGCCGGGGGCGGTCTATCTTGCGGCGGTAATGGCGGCGTTTGCGCAGCGCGGGCTTCCGGCATTCTCCATGTACGGCCATGATGTGCAGGATATTGACGACAATTCCGTCCCGGAGGACGTTGCGGAAAAAATGATCCGCTGGGCCAAAGGCGCGATCGCGGTCGGGCAGATGAAGGATAGGGCATACGTCAACCTGGGCGGCGTGGCAATGGGGATTGCGGGTTCCTACTGCGACCTGTCGTTTATGCAGAAATACCTGGGCATCCGGGCGGAATTCGTTGACCTGACGGAAATCCTGCGCAGGATTACGCTGGGGATTTACGATGAGGCAGAATATGAAAAGGCGCTCGCCTGGATAAAAGCCAACTGCAAAGAGGGCTTTGATAAAAATGCCGGCAAGAATTTGCCTGAAATTATTAGAAAATCAAAAGTGGTTCCCGCCGACAAGGATTGGGAGTTTATTGCAAAATTTTCAATCATTGTGCAGGACATCCTTTACGGGAACGAGAAGCTGGACGCGTTGGGCTGGCATGAGGAAGCGCTGGGTAAAAACGCCATTGTCGGCGGGTTCCAGGGGCAGCGCAACTGGACAGACTGGCTCCCCAATGCGGATTTCACAGAGGCGATCATGGCCTCCTCCTTTAACTGGAACGGCAAAAAGATGCCCACGCCGTTTGCAACGGAAAATGATACTTTGAACGGTATTTCCATGCTTTTGGGTACGCTGATTTCCGGAAAAGCGCCTGCGTTCCACGATGTGCGTACATATTGGTCGCCCGACGCAGTGAAGCGCGTGACGGGCAAGGAGCTCACGGGGAGAGCGGCGAACGGGATTATCCACCTGATTAATTCAGGCGCGACGGCGCTGGATTGCACCGGCGCGGCAAAGGACGAAAACGGCAGCGGCACCATCAAAGAATGGTGGAATATGACGGATGCGGACATCCAGGCCTGCCTGGACGCAACAGACTGGTGCAGGGCCGATTACGAATATTTCAGAGGCGGCGGGTTCTCTTCGCACTTCAAGACGCTGGCCGAAATGCCTGTCACCATGCTGCGGGTGAACATCGTAGAGGGGATCGGCCCTGTGGTCCAGATTGCAGAGGGGTACACTTGTGTGCTTCCCGATGATATGCATGACAAGCTTGACAAGCGGACAGACCCGACCTGGCCCACGACCTGGTTCGCGCCGAATCTCACAGGAACCGGCGCATTCAAGGACGTTTACAGCGTTATGGCGAATTGGGGCGCAAACCACGGCGTGACCATCGGCGGGCATATCGGCGCGGACTTGATTACGCTGTGTTCTATGCTGCGGATCCCTGTGACCATGCACAATGTACCTGCGGAAAAAGTGTTCCGCCCGCATGCATGGGCGTCATTTGGCACAGAGGATATGCAGGCTGCGGATTATGCGGCTTGTAAAAAATACGGCCCTATGTATAGATAATTTTAGAGAAAAGTTCCAAATTTTCGTGAAAGCTATTGAAATTAAAGACGAAATATGGTAAATTGTAAAAAAGAGCAAAGGTGTTCTGACGTGTATCAGAGCGCCTTTGC
>DVND01000176.1 GCA_018714645.1 Candidatus Avimonoglobus intestinipullorum | reverse complement strand
GGCTTCGGGTTTTTAATATAATCCTTGACGAGCACCACGTCAAATCCCATATTTTGCTCAATGATCTGCGCCACCTCATAAATATCGTCCGTAAACGCACAGATGATGCGCACGCCGGCGATGTCATCTATGTATTTTTTAGCATTGGTCAGCGTGGGCGCATATCCGCGCCGCACCAGCTTGGCAGAAATGCTGTCGGCAGTTTTTAACCGCGACTTGATATATTCGATCGGCGTATTCTTTTTCCGCAAGTGCAGTTCTTCGTTGATAATGTCCAGCTTTGCCGTCACAATTTTCAGCGCACTGGAATAAAGCACCATTGCCACGCGGTACTCCCGCGTGTTCATATTTTCAATCCGCATCCATATCCCTCCTGTTTTTTATTATACTATAAATCGGCCCCTTCTTCCAGCTTTTTTTATTTATTTCATATTAAATTTAAAATTCTCATAAAAGGCTTGCAATCAGATAAAATATATGATATACTGTTCTGAGGTTTAATAAAACCCAAAATCTTATAAGGAGGGACTGGAAGTGAAAGAAGGAATTCATCCCGATTATAAGCAGACAACAATCAAATGCGCCTGCGGAGAAGTCATTGAAACAGGTTCCACAAAAGAGAATATCCAGGTTGAAATTTGTTCCAAATGCCATCCGTTCTTTACCGGCAAGCAGAAGCTTGTTGACACAGGCGGCCGTGTTGAGAAGTTCAACAAGCGTTTCAACCGGAACAAGTGAGATTGCTTGTGTGCTTATCAGAGCACAGACAACACATCAGAACCTATCGCTTGGATGGCCGAATCACCAACGGCTTCTCAGCATACGGGGATCATTGAAAAATAGGAGGTGAAACTTATGACGAAAGAACGCAAGCAGGAGCTGATTGCAGCTTACGCGACCCATGAGGGGGACACAGGTTCGCCGGAGGTGCAGATTGCGCTTTTAACGGAGCGGATCAACCACCTGAACAACGAGCACCTGAACTTCCACAAGAAGGATCACCATTCTCGGCGCGGCCTGTTGATGATGGTCGGTAAAAGACGGAATCTGCTGGCTTATCTGAAGAATGAGGATATTGAGCGTTATCGTTCATTGGTTGCAAAACTGGGCTTAAGAAAATAGTGACAACAGCAAGCGGGTGTCCCCTGGGATATTCGCTTGCTTTTGCGTATTCATCACGGGGGCCGGATATTTATTTAGCAAATAAGCAGAGAATCCCGCATCAGGGCGGAATTTTGTGCCTATCTGCTAAAATAAATACTCCCCCGCATCAGAAAAGGAGTGTAAATATGTTTAGAAAATTTGAAACGACCCTGGCGGGCCGCCCGCTGGTCATTGAAACAGGAAAAATGGCGATGCTCGCAAACGGGCACTGCCTCGTCCGCTACGGCGATACGGTAGTCATGGTAAACGTCACGGCATCCAGGACGCCGCGGGAGGGGATTGACTTCTTTCCCCTGAGCGTGGACTATGAGGAAAAGCTGTACTCTGTCGGCAAAATCCCCGGCGGATATATCAAACGTGAGGGCAAGCCCTCCGAAAAGGCAATTTTGACGAGCCGCGTCATCGACCGGCCGATCCGCCCGCTGTTCCCGTCCGACCTGCGCAATGACGTCACCGTTGTTGCCACTGTCCTTTCCGTGGAACAGGACAACCCCCCGGAAGTTGCCGCAATGATCGGTACCTCCATCGCCATCTCCATATCTGACATCCCGTGGAACGGGCCGATCGGCGGCGTATGGCTGGGGCTGGTAGACGGCGAATACGTCATCAACCCGACTGTTGCACAGCGCGAACAATCCGAAATGCTGGTGACGGTTGCCGGCACCAAGCACAAAGTCGTCATGATTGAAGCGGGCGCAAATGAAGTGGAAGAATCCGTCATGCTGGAGGGCATCAAATTCGCCCATAAAGAAATCATTGAACTTTGCAAATTTATTGAAGGCATCCAGGCTGAAATCGGAAAAGAAAAATTTAAATATGAAGCGCATACAATCAATCAGGAATTGTGGGATGCAATCAAGGCGATTGCTTATGAAAAAATCCAGTATGCGCTGGACACAGATGATAAGAACATCCGCGACGAACGCATGGGCGTTATCACAGATGAATTGATCGAGAAGCTGTCAGAGGAGTTCCCCAATATCACAGAGGAAATCGGTGAAATCCTCTATAAAATGCAGAAAGAAATCGTGCGGGCATGGCTGCATGAAGGCCGCCGCGTGGACGGCAGGAGCTTAGACCAAATCCGCCCGCTCTCAGCAGAGGTGGATTTACTGCCCAGAACCCACGGGTCCGGCCTGTTCACCAGAGGGCAGACACAGGTGCTGACGGTGGCGACGCTGGCGCCGCTGGCGGAAATGCAGCGCTTGGACGGCATCGATGAAGAAGAGTCAAAACGATACATGCACCACTATAATTTCCCGTCCTATTCCGTGGGCGAAACCCGCCCCTCCAGAGGTCCGGGGCGGCGTGAAATCGGCCATGGCGCATTGGCAGAACGGTCACTGGTGCCGGTACTGCCGACAGAGGAAGAATTCCCATATGCAATCCGTACTGTTTCGGAAGTGCTGAGCTCCAACGGCTCCACCTCCCAGGGCAGCGTCTGCGGTTCCACGCTGGCGCTGATGGCTGCCGGCGTACCGATCAAAGCGCCTGTTGCAGGGATTTCCTGCGGGCTCATCACCACAGACGACGGTTTTACCACTATGGTAGATATCCAGGGGCTGGAAGATTTCTACGGCGAGATGGATTTTAAAGTTGCCGGGACAAAAAAAGGCATCACCTCCATCCAAGTGGATATCAAGAACGACGGCCTCCCCTACGAAGTGATTGAGGAAGCATTGCGCAAAACCCGCGATGCGCGCTATTATATCATCGATGAAGTCCTGCTCAAGGCGATTCCGGAAGTGCGCGACCATCTGTCGCCCTATGCGCCGAAGGTCAGCACCATGCACATTGACCCTGAAAAAATCCGCGATGTCATTGGTACGGGCGGCAAAGTCATCCAGAAAATCGTTGCCGACACCGGCGCGAAAATTGACATTGAGGACGATGGCACCATCTATATCTTTGCTGTTGACCAGGAATCCGGAGATGCTGCAATCCGGGCAATCGAACTGATCGTCAAAGAACCTGAAATCGGTGAAATCTATGAAGGCGAGGTCAAGACCATCACCGCATTCGGCGCATTTGTTGAAATCCTGCCGGGCAAGGATGGCCTGTGCCACATTTCAAAGCTTGCAAATAAGCGTGTTGAAAAGGTCGAAGATGTTGTCCAGGTTGGGCAAATGCTGAAAGTTAAGGTTATGGACATTGACGCCAAAACCGGCAAAATCAGCCTGTCCCATAAGGACACCCTTCCAAAAGAAGAGCTTGAGGCGGGAAAAGAGGAAGAACACCGGCGCCGCCGTGCGCCGCGCCCCAGAGTATTCCATGGACGTGATGAACACAGTCAAAAAGAAAGCGCAGAAAAAACAGAAGAATAATGTAAAAACAGAGGGCTTCCGCCCTCTGTTTTTTATATGCTCAAATTGGAACCCCCTACTTTTGCTTCCAGCAAACCACAAGGCCGCTCCCATATTTTTTATTCCAAACAATACGCATCAAACCGGGTTCACAACGGACAACGCCGCATATTCCGGGTCAAAATGCGCCCGGAAGCGCCGTTCCACATCCTCAAAGGTCACCGTTTTATATACCGCATCATAAGAAAAATAGTCAATATCGGCAAACTGCATGGATAAAAATGCATGCGCATACTCTTCAATATCATTGTACGAACGGATATACCGCCCCCATATAACCTTTTTAATGCGCTCAAAATCCATGCGGGACAGCCCCTTCTCCCGCAAGGTGTGCACCTTTTCCAGCATCCGGTCAAATACTGCCTTCGGGTCTTTGGATTCCCCATCGAAAGACGTAAATCCATAATCAATCTGCGGATTGTATTCCGCGTTGAAATTCGCATTGATCAATCCTTCGTTATATAATGTATTGTACAGCTCCGAGCTTTTCCCAAACAGCATCTCAATTAAAATTTCCGTTTCAATGGTCTTTTTCAGCAGTTTCTCGCCGCCGTACCCGATATCATTATCCTTAAATCCGCACATGAACAGGGGCATGGAAACGCTCAGCTTCTGTTCATGATACCGCTTTGCCACCGCTTCCGGTTCCTCGGGATAAATCCGCTCAATCCGCCCCTCAAACGGATCATTTTTTATAATACTGCCCTCGATAACCTGAAGCGTTTCCTCCACATCAAAATCGCCCGTGACAAACAACAGCATATTGGAAAGGTTGTAAAACGTATTGTAGCACTTATACAGCAGCTCCGCATCAATTTTTGAAATGCTCTCAATCGTCCCGGCAATCTCTTTTTTAACAGGATTGTTCTGATAGAGGCAGCCCAGAAAATTGAAAAACACCTTCCAGCCCGCATTGTCGTCATACATGCGGATTTCCTGCCCGATAATCCCCTGCTCCTTCTGCACGCTCTCATTGGTGAAATGTGGCTTCTGTACATAGTCCATCAGCACGCGCAAATTATCATGCAGATATTCTGTAGCCGAAAATAAATATGCCGTCATATTAAAGCTGGTAAACGCATTCGCATTTCCGCCATATTTTGAAAATGCATCAAATACATTGCTTCCGTCCGGCTGGTCAAACATCTTGTGCTCCAGGAAATGGGCAATCCCATCCGGGACAGCCGTGGCGGTTTTGTCTCCCGGCACCACAAATTCCGAATCCACCGACCCGTAGCGCGTCCCAAATATCGCGTAATTCTGGCTGTAGCCTTTTCGCGGCATCAGGTAAATCTTCAAACCGCTGGGATGGGTCCCAAAATATAGCGTTTCCCGCGTCTGTTGATTTTCTTTCTTCGCAAGCTTCATCATTGCGCATCCCCCTCTCCCGCCAGAAAATAGACCGTATCCAATTCCACCTTTTGGAATACATCGATACAATCCTGCTTCGTCACGGCTTTAATCCGCGCTTTATATTCCTCTAAATCGCAGCCGGTTTGCGCAATCGACTGGTCCAGATAGAAATTGCGCATGTACCGCTGGTCATCATCGTAGGAATTCAGGCTGTTAATGATTGTCTTGATACTGGATTCATACTCCATATCCGTCACTTCGCCCTTTTTCACCGCCTCAAACTGTGCCAGGATTTCATCATACGCCTTTTGGAAATTGGAAAATTCAATCCCTGCGTTCACGACCAACAATCCGTTAAACCGCTCAATCTGGCTGGATGCGTAATACGCCAGGCTCAGCTTCTCGCGGACATTGTTGAACAGCTTGGAATGCGTGCCTGCGCCAAAAACACTGTTCGCCACCACCAGCGCCCAGAATTCTTTATCCGCCGGTTTCACATTCGTGCGGAATCCCACCGCCAGCTTGCCCTGCGTGACTTCCATGCGTTCCGTAACCTTTTTAATATCCCCGTCCCGTGTCAGAATCTGTGTTTTTGTCAGGTTCGCATCGGTAAACGAAATACCCCTTATTTTCTCCCGGATGGTTTGCTCAATCAATTGCATATCCGCGTCGCCGCAGACAAAAATATCAATCACAGAAGACGGAATCACCTTTTTATAATGTTCATACAGGCTTTTTGCATCGATTCCATCCATATCCTCCGTACGTCCCAGCGCCGACAGCTCATACGGCCGCCCCTTGCACATTTCCTCAATGCACCGCATACGTGCATAAGCGCGCTTGTCGTTCATCAGGCTTTCAATGCGGTCGGCGGCATTCGCCTTTTCCTGCGCCACATATTCCCCGTCAAACGCACCGTCTTTCAGCACAGGATCCAATAGGATGGACAGCAGCAATTCCATAACCCCCTTTGACAGCTGCTCCCCTGCCGGCGCGTAACAGTCGGAAATCGTCTCCGCATCAAACACAATGGTCTGGTTGTCGCCTTTTTTTGTGACGCCCACATGCAGCTTTGCGCCGTACAGCTCCTCCAGGTACCGCGCGACCTCCGCCGCATCCCTGCATAAGCCGCAGCCGCGCTTCAATACATATGGCAAAACCGCGTTCATCGTCACTTCCGCCTCGCAGAGCGGCCTGTGGATGTACAGGCCAAACGTCGTCGTTTTCAGCTTCTGCATCGGGATATAATAGAATGTGATATTATGATTTATTTGAACCGAATCAATCATTTCCCTGTCTCCTTTTCTCAGAATAGTATCATTTTACCGCGAAAAACAACATCTGTCAACCGACAAAACGTTCTATTTCCTCAAACGTCATATTTTTATGCAGGGCCAGATTAATTCCGTTGGCGACGGTCTTAGACGTCTTTTCAATGACTAAATCAATGTCCTTCGGCGTGACCATCAACCCGCCGATATTTTTGGAAAGAGCGCTGCGGATCAGGTTTTGCTTTTCTACATCCTGCATTTCCTCGTCCAAATCCGCCATTGCCATATCAATACTGTCGCTGGCGATGGTCGCCGCGTCCACCACCGTGGGCACGCCGATGGCGATCACCTTTGTCCCGATGGTTTCCTCATTCAGCCCTTCGCGGTTATTTTCCACCCCCGCGCCTGGGTTGATGCCCGTGTCGGCAATCTGGATGGTGGTGCTGATCCTGTCAAGGCTGCGCGACGCCAGCGCATCCACGGCAATCACCAGCCCCGGATGCACCTGCTCCACCACGCCTTTTATAATTTCCGCCGTCTCCATCCCCGTCGTGCCCAGCACCCCCGGGGCAATGGCGCAGACGGAGCTGATGCCCTCGTCAAGATATTCCTGCATATGCTTGCGCATATGGTTCGTCACCATCAATTTGGAGACCACGTCCGGCCCCAGCGCGTCCGGCGTAATCTGTTTGTTCCCCAGCCCTACCACCAATGTCACTGTATCCTCCCGGATATCCGCCATTTTACGCAGCTCCTCCGCAATGCGCATACAGGTTTTTTCATACGCTTCCACGCTGTATTTAATATCGGGGGCTTCAATCGTGACGTATGTCCCCCTGGGTTTCCCCAGAGCCGCTTCCCCCTTTTCATTTTCAATCATGATCCGGGTCACGCTGATGCTTTCCTCCTGCTGAATATCCACTGACACCCCATCTATTTTCCGCTCTTCCTCCGCCTCCTCAGCGCACATTTCATGCGCTTCCAGCGCAAGGTCTGTCCTGATCGCTGCCATCTCGCATCCCGCCTTTCTGTTTTTTGTTATTGTTGCCAACCAAAGGAAGAACTATACGGCATCCCAGATTCTGTGCAGCAAAAAACCGCCGTATGGCGGTTATAATTCTTTTGAGAAACAGATAATCCGGTTTTTTTCTGAAAATCCGGCGGCCAGATGGAACCCGAAGCTTTCTTTATTTTCTAATTCGCAGTCGCTCGCAAACTCCACACATCCCAGCCCGCGCGCCCAATTCTCGCAAGCTTTTAAAAGCTGTAAAGCGACCCCGCGCCGCCGGAATGCTTCCTCCACATAAATCCCTTCTAAATATCCCACAGGGCTGGTGTGCGTACCTTCCACATAATCGTGCCGCAGCTGGCACTGCGCAAAACCTGCCGCCTCTTGTGCCTCATATGCGAGAAATACCGCCGCCTCCCGGGATGCAATCAATCCGCAAAAAAGCGCTTTTAATTCTTCATCCACACGCGTATCCCACAGCCGGGCAGCCATTTTTGCCACAACAGCGGCATCCTGCAATCCTGCACGCTTAATCATCTTTACATCCACTTCCAAATACATATTCCGGCCAACGCCGCATTTATCACAATTGCCAGCGGTACAAGGATCACAAATTTCACCTGCCTGGTCTTATGGTGGAATACCTGCATCCCCAAAAACGCACCGATGCCGCCCAGCAAAAAAGCCATCCAAATCAGCGTCCGCTCTCTGATCCGCCGCCGTTCATGCACCGCTTTCCATTTATCTATCCCATAAATCAGAAAAACAACCGCATTCCAAGCCGCAAGCACCAGTGCAATCTTTCCAATCATTCTTCAAACAGCGCCCGTGCAAAATCATCGGGGTCAAACGCCTGCAAATCGTCCACGCCCTCGCCGACGCCGACAAATTTCACAGGGATTTTCTGTTCTTCAGAAATTGCAACAACAACGCCGCCCTTGGCAGTCCCGTCCAGCTTCGTGAGGATAATCCCGCTGATGTCCGCCACCTCGGAGAACAATTGCGTTTGGCTGAGCGCGTTCTGCCCTGTGGTCGCATCAAGCACCAGCAGGATCTCCCTGGAGGATTCCGGCAGTTCCCGCGTAATAACGCGTGAAATCTTGTCCAGCTCTGCCATCAGGTTTTTCTTATTATGCAGCCGCCCCGCAGTGTCGCAGATGAGGATGTCCGCATCCCGCGCCTTTGCCGCCTTGCAGGCGTCAAAAATCACGGCGGCGGGGTCTGCATGTTCATGCTGCTTGATAATCTCGCATCCGCTCCGCTGCGCCCAGATGTCCAACTGGTCGATTGCCGCCGCGCGGAAAGTATCCGCCGCCGCCAGCAGCACCTTGTTCCCCTGGTTTTTATAAAATGTTGCCAGTTTCCCAATGCTGGTGGTTTTTCCCACGCCGTTGACGCCAATCACCAGTATCACTGCCGGCTTGGATTCCAGATGCATGCTGCAGTCCAATTCGCGCAAAATGTCGCCAATGACCAGCTTTAATTCCTCTTTTACCGCCTCGCTGTCCGTGATGCGTTTTGTTTTCACCCGGTCACGCAGCTGTCCGATAATCGCCACAGAGGTCTCCACGCCCAAATCAGACATGATCAGCGCTTCTTCCAGCTCTTCAAAAAATTCCTCGTCGATCTTTACAAACACCTTAAAAACATTGTTCACCTGTTCCGAAATGCTCTCGCGCGTTTTTCCCAGGCTGTTTTTCAATTTCTCAAAAAATCCCATCATCAAATCCCTTTCTATCCAAGCATCTCTTCCCCGACGTCGTCAATTTGCAGCGCCAGCAATTTCGACACGCCCTTTTCCTGCATCGTCACACCGTACAGGACGTTTGCCGCTTCCATGGTCCCGCGCCGGTGGGTAATGACAATAAACTGCGTCTGCGCCAAATAGTTGCGCAAATACGTGGCAAACCGCGAAACATTCACATCGTCCAGCGCCGCGTCGATTTCGTCCAGCAGGCAGAACGGCGTAGGCTTGACCTCCAAAATGGAGAACAGCAGTGCAATCGCAATAAACGATTTTTCCCCTCCGGAGTATAAATTGATGTTCTGCAAGCCTTTGCCCGGGAGCTGCGCCTCAATTTCGATGCCGCTTTCCATCACATCCCCGGGATCGGATAAATACAGCCGCCCGCTGCCGCCGCCGAACAACTCACGGAACACATGGCCAAAGCTTTTATTGATTTCCTCAAACTGTTTTTTAAAATGCTCCTCCATCAATTCCTGCATAGAATCAATGACTTTATTCAAGTCGGCCTGCGCTTTTTCCAAATCCGCTTTTTGGTCGGACAGGAATTCAAACCGTTCCTTCGCTTCATTATATTCCGCAATGGCGTCTACGTTGACGCTCCCCAACGCCTTGATTTTTCCCTTCAGTTCCGTAACGCGTTTTTTTGCTTCCGCTTCATTTTCAATCTCAATTTTTGCCGCTTCTGCGGTGGATGGCGTCAACTCATATTCATCCCATAAGCGGTTGAGGATGCTTTCCAGTTCTCCCTCCAGCTTTTCGCGCTGATGCTCCACGCGGGACAATTCCTGCTGTAAGAGCAGCATGCGGTCGGTCAGGTCTTTGTTGGAATTCTGCATATCCTTCAGCCCTTCCACAACAGCCGCTTTCTCTTTCTCAATTTCCTGTATCTGCGCTTTCAGCGCAGCCGATACCTGATTGATTTGCGCAATTTCCTCTGTTTTTTCCGCGATCCGCTGCTGCAATTCCGCATTTGCGGCCTGCACCTGCTCCCTATCCGCGCCCTTCTGGGCAGACAGCTCCAGATTTTCCGCAATCATCCTGCGCATCTCCTCCGCGGACGCTTTGATTGTCTGTATATCCTTCTCCAATGACCGCAGACGAAGTGTCTCATCCATCAATTCTTTGGCCTTTTGATCCTTTTTTGCGGAAATATGTTCATATTCCCGCTCCATCTCTGCAACTGTTTCATTGTCTTTTTCAAGCGCCGTCTCCGCCGTCCGGACACTGTTGATCAGCGCGGCAATTTCGTCGCCGCTTTTTGCGAGCTGTTCTTCAATTTGCTCCAGCTCCAGCTCCAGCGCCCGTTCCGATTCCCCGCTGCTCGCCAGCGTCTGCTTCATATGCTCTGCGGTGTTGCGCAAAACGAGCACTTCGTTTTCATATTCCCGCAGCAGCGGCTCATAACTGGACAACTGCCGGCTGGCCTGTCCGATATGTTCCTCCAATTCCGCCTGCTGTGCCCTTAAGTTCGTGCGCTTTTTCGTCAATTCCGCAATTTCCGCGGCCAGCGTCTTGATTTCCTGTGCCCGTGACAAAAACCCGCTGGATTTGTTCACACTTCCGCCAGACATGGCTCCGCCGGCGTTCAGAATATCGCCCTCCAGGGTAACTGTGCGAAATTTGTAGGAAAACTTCCGGCTCAGCGCAATGGCATTGTCGATATTGTCCACCACAACCACGCGCCCCAGCAGGCTTTTCATAATCCCGTCATATTTGCGGTCATAGCGGATCAGATCGCTGGCGACGCCAATAAATCCCGGCTGTGCCGCAATCTCGCGGATATTGTCTAAAGTGCGCCCGGAAACGGACGACACCGGCAAAAACGTGGCCCGTCCCGCCTTATGCTCCCGCAAATAGGCAATGGCCCGCTTCGCGTCCTCCTCCGTTTCCACCACGATGTTCTGCAACGCACCGCCCAGGCTGATTTCAATTGCCGTCACATATTCCTTCCGGACGTCAATTAACCCCGAGACTGTCCCGTAGATTGCCAGCCGCTTCAGCTCCGGCGCCTTCAGGACCGCTTTAACGCTCCGCGCATATCCCTCATATTCATTCTCCATCCCCTCCAAAATACGCCGTTTGGAGGTCTTGGAATTCAGTTCCACTTCCAAATCCCCGCAAGCTTTGCGGATATCCGCTGCCTGTTCCTGATATGCCGCCAGCCGCTCCCGGCCCTCGTCCACGCGCTTTTGCATCGCCGCCTGTTTTTCCGTCTGCCCGGCGGCCTTTGCTTCATGTTCCTCGATTTCCTTGCGGACGGCCTCAATGTTCAACCCATGGCTTTTGCGCTCATTTTCAACTGTCTCCCTGCGTTCCAGGAAGTTCCTGCGCAAGGTTTCCATACCGCTGATCTGCGCTTTTTTCGCGGCAATGTCATTCATCCGCTCAATGATATCGCCCTTGACCGCATCAATGCGCTTGCGGCATTCCGCCAGTTCATCAAAAGCCCCTGCATTTTCCGCCTGGATCTGCTCAAAACGGGCAAGCAGCTCTTTGGATTCCGCCTCCTGTTCCGCAACCCGCTGCCGGGATGCTTCGATCTGCGCCTCCAAATCGGCATTTTTCGCGGATAAACCGTCTATCTCCTGCCCGATGCGCTCCATCATGGCATTGTTATTCTTGATATCATTTTCCGCCATGGAAATCGCGTTCTGCGCCGCCATGCTCCGCGCTTCGTTGTCCATCAACTCCTGATTCTTCTGCGCCTGTTCCTCATCCTTCTGCTGGCTTTTCAAATACAGCGCATTCTGTTGGGCCTCTATGTCTGTCTCCTGTTCCTTTAAGCGTTCAATTTCGTCTTGTACAGACCGGCGCTGCTCCTCTGCAACGCCTGCCGCTTCTTTATTTTTCCCTATCATAATCAGACTCATGCTCACGTCAAGGTTTTTGTATTCCCCATACAGCTCCATATATTTGCGCGCTTTCCTGGACTGGTGCTCCAGCGGCCCCAGCCGGCTTTCCAGCTCGCCTGCAATGTCATTGATGCGCGTCAGGTTCTCCTGTACCGAAACAAGCTTGCGCTGGGCCTCGTCCTTACGGTGCTTGAATTTCGACACGCCCGCCGCCTCTTCAAAAAAGCTGCGGCGGTCCTCCGCCTTGGTGGATAAAATCTGCGATACGTTCCCCTGCCCAATCATGGAATATCCGTCGCGCCCCAGCCCCGTATCCATAAACAGCTCATGGATATCCTTCAGGCGGCAATTCGCCTTATTGATCTGATACACACTCTCGCCCGACCGGAACACCCGCCTGGTGACAATAATCTCATCAAATTCAATGGGAAACAGGTGGTCGCTGTTATCCAGCACCAGGCTGACCTCGGCAAAATTAACGGGCTTTCTCGTTTCTGTCCCGGCAAAAATCACGTCCTGCATATTCGCCCCGCGCAGCGTTTTTGCGCTCATCTCGCCCATAACCCAGCGGATGGCGTCGGAAATATTGCTCTTCCCGCTGCCGTTGGGGCCGACTACCGATGTAATCCCCTGCCCAAATTCCAGCACCGTCTTATCCGCAAAGGATTTAAACCCCTGCAATTCTATCCTCTTTAAGTACAACTTCCACCCTTCCTTCTGCTGATATATACCGCCCCCGGCGGCACCTCCGCCGCGCCCGTGATCTTGACGTCCACGCCGAATCGCTCCCTGATCCGCCGCACATTTCTCTTGTTGTTGCCCACGGCCTTTGAAACCTCCCGGCTGTTGACAACGACCTCCCGCACATCCCCCTGCTCCATTGCGGTGCAGAGCTTATCAAAATACAGTTCCCCCTCGACCAGTTCCCGGAATGCCGGATGAAACGGCCCTGCAACCAACGCGCCGCCGGGCGATATCTCCTCTGTGGTCATCAACGCCACGCGGATAACGGGGATTTTTGCCGCATCAAACAACTCCAGCAGCGCTTTACAAAGCATAACCGCCTCCTCCAGCGTCTGCGGGCGGTATTCCCCCCGGCGGTACAATACTGCCAGCGCCGTGTCCTCCACGACCAGCGTCGGGTAAATACGGACAAAATCGGGTTTTAACCGTATGATTTCCCGCGCGGTGTACAGAGATTTTTCAGGCGTATCCTCCGGCAGCCCTGTCATCATCTGCAGCCCCAATTGGAACGGATATTCCCGGATCATCTGCACCGCCCGCTTCACGTCCTCCGCGGTATGCCCCCGGCGCGCCGCCTTCAGCACCGTTTCATCCATGCTCTGAACGCCCAGTTCAATGGCGGTCACGCCAAATTCCCGCAATTGGTCCAAAATCCTGCGGTCGATATAGTCCGGCCTGGTGGACAGGCGGATCCCGTCGATTCTACCGTCCTGCACATAGCGGTATGCGGTTTGCAAAAACCGCCGCTGGCGCTCCATGGGGATCCCCGTAAAGCTGCCGCCGAAAAAAGCCGCTTCAATGGAACAGTTCTCCCGCGGCAGCGTTTTCAAATGCGCGTCCATAATCTCTATTATAACAGATTCATCCACCGTTTTGCAACTGCCGGTAATATGTTTTTGGTTGCAAAAAACACAGTCAAACGGGCAGCCCTCGTGCGGGACAAAAATCGGGATGTTGTAATGCTTCATCTCAAATCCGCTCCAATGCGGTTTTTGCGGCGTTCTGTTCGGCTTCCTTCTTGCTTTGCCCTCTGCCGCGCCCAGCGGGCTTCCCGTCCACACAAACCTCTATTTCAAAATCCTTATGGTGATCCGGTCCTGTTTCAGACAATACGCGGTATGCGATTTTTCGCGGCCCGTTTTTCTGTACCGCCTCCTGGAACATCGTCTTGTAGTCCTGATAGCTTTCACCCCGCAGCGCGGCATGCAGCGCCTGTTCCATATGGTTTTTCACCCATTGTTCCGCTGTGTGGATATCGCTGTCCAGATAAATTGCGGCAAGGATTGCCTCAAATGCGTCGGAGAGGATGGAATCCCGCGCCCTGCCGCCGGCCGCGTCCTCGCCCCTGCCCAATTTTAACGCCGGGCCAACCTCTAATTCCCGCGCCACCCGTGCTAAAGACTGCTCACATACCAGCGACGCCCGTATTTTCGATAAATCGCCCTCATCCTCGCGCCGCAGTTTGCGGAACAAAAAATCGCTGATAATGATGCTCAAAACCGAATCGCCCAAAAACTCCATCCGTTCGTTGCTCTGGCACTGATGCTCATGTGCATAGGAACTGTGCGTTAAAGCCACTTCTAACAGCGCCTTGTTTTTAAATTGATATCCCAAATTCCGTTCAAATTGTTCCATTCCCAAAATCCTTTCCCAATAACTGCTTTTTGTATCCAGTTTAGAAAAAAGCGCCTACATGGCCAACTGCTAAAAACAAAGAGAATAGGCGTTTTTTTCTGAACTGGCATTATATGAAAATTAGGGTTGTGTATACAACCCACAACCCTATTATTCTTAATCTTCGTATTTTTTAAACACAATTGTGGCATTGTGCCCGCCGAAGCCCAGTGAATTCGACATGGCATACTCCACGGGCTGCTGGCGCCCTTCGTTGGGAACAATATCCAAGTCGCATTCGGGATCGGGATTTTTATAATTGATTGTTGCCGGGATGAATCCATCGCGGATCGCGTATGCGCAAATCACTGCCTCAACGCCGCCGGCCGCGCCCAACAGGTGCCCGGTCATGGATTTCGTCGAACTGACTGCGACTGTTTTTGCCGCGTCGCCAAACACCGATTTAATTGCTTCCGTTTCAAATTTATCATTGTAATTTGTAGACGTTCCATGGGCATTGATGTAGGTGATTTTATCCGGCGTCACGTTTGCATCCTCCAGCGCCAGCTCCATAGCCTTTGCGCCGCCTTCGCCGCCGGGGATGGGGCTCGTGATGTGGTATGCGTCATCCGTTGCACCGTAACCCACCATCTCACAGATGATTTTCGCGCCGCGCTTTTTCGCGTGCTCCAATTCCTCTAAAACCACAAATCCCGCGCCTTCGCCCATTACAAACCCGTCGCGCTCCGCGTCAAACGGCCGGGAGGCCTCTTTTGGGTTTTCATTGTTTGTGGACATGGCCTTCATGCTGCAAAAGCCCGAAAAGGACAGCGGTGTGACAGCGGCCTCCGCGCCGCCGGCAATGATCACGTCGTTTTTGCCATACTGGATATGGCGGAATGCGTCCCCAATCGCATTCGTCCCGGATGCACAGGCAGAAACCACGTTTTCGTTGATCCCCCGCGCGCCCAGCTTTATCGCAATCTGCGCCGCGCCCATATTGGAAATCATCATGGTGATAAAGAACGGGCTGATCCGTCCCGGCCCTTTTTCCAAAAGGGTTTGATGCTGTTCCTCCATCGTGGCGATCCCGCCGACGCCGGAACCCGTAATAACGCCGACTTTCCAAGCGTCCTCCTGTTCCATATCCAGCCCCGCATCCTTCACAGCTTCCTCCGCCGCAATCACGGCAAGCTGCGTATAGCGGTCCATCTTCCGTGCCTCTTTTTTGTCAATGTGTTCCGTCGCGTCAAAATCCTTCAATTCGCCTGCAATCTGGGTCTTGAAAATAGATGCATCAAAGCTTTTTACGGTGTCAATCCCGCAAACTCCTTTCTTCACATTGGCCCAGAACGTATCCTTATCATTTCCGATGGGCGTAATCGCACCAACACCGGTAATCACTACTCTTCTCATGGTTTTCACCTCATAAAATATCAATCTATATAAAATAATTTTATTTCATTCAGGCATACAGCGTCTGGCCGGGATGAGAAGCCCTCATCCCGCCGGACGGCATGTATTATTTGTGATTCTTAATGTAGTTTACAGCATCGCCAACGGTTGAAATCTTTTCTGCATCCTCATCAGGAATTTCGATGTCAAATTCAGTTTCCAATCCCATGATCAATTCAACGATATCCAGAGAATCAGCCCCCAAATCATCTATAAAAGACGCCTCCATTGTAACCTGCGCTTCATCAACGCCCAGCTGGTCAACAACAACTTCCTTCACCTTTTCAAACTCCATCCCCGTCACCTCCTTTCACGTTTATGCTCTATATTATACCATTGGCGCAATCCGCTTCCGGCCTGCATCCCGCCGGTACAACAAACATAAAACACACTGTTTCCCGTCTATTATATTACATTACCAGGCCGCCGTCAACATGAATTACCTGCCCGGTCACATAACTTGCCAAATCAGAAGCCAAAAACGCCACTGCATTTGCAACATCCTCGGCACAGCCAAATTTCGCAAGAGGGATCGCGTCAAAATATTGCTTTTTAATCTCATCCGGCAGCTGATCCGTCATATCTGATGCGATAAAGCCCGGCGCCACCGCATTTGCGCGGATACCGCGGGAAGAAAACTCCTTCGCCGTGGTTTTTGTCAGGCCGATCAGCCCCGCTTTGGAAGCGGAATAATTTGCCTGCCCCGCATTGCCCATCACGCCGACCACAGATGCAATATTGACAATCGCGCCGCTTCTCTGTTTCATCATCGTCCGGGCCACTGCTTTTGTGCAATGGAATGCGCCCTTCAAATTGATGTCCATCACCATGTCCCAATCCTCCTCGGACATGCGGAGCATCAACCCGTCGCGGGTGACGCCTGCGTTGTTCACCAGGATATCCACTGCTCCAAACGTATCAACAGTGGTTTTCACCATCTGCTCCACATCTGCAGTATTGCGCACATCGCCCTTCACAACAATGCACTCTGCGCCCAGTGCCTTAATCTCGGCACAGGTTTCGTCTGCATATGTAGAAGATGGGATATCATTGATCACAATATTCGCGCCATAGCCTGCCATTTTTTTTGCAATCGCCTTGCCGATGCCCCTGCCGGAGCCTGTGATAATTGCTGTTTTTCCCTTTAGCATTTTCCTTTAACCCCCTCCAACGTTTTTTCCAGCGACGCTAAATCCTCCACATTGTATGCCGCCGCTTCCCTGTCAATCTTTTTGATAAATCCGCTCAACGCCTTGCCCGGCCCCACCTCGATAAAGGTATCCACGCCGTCTGCAAGCATTCTGCGGATGGAATCCTCCCAGCGCACGGAAGAAGATACTTGTTTTACCAATAAGGGCTTGATATCTTCCTTGGACTGCACATAGTCCGCAGTTACATTGGTGATCACCGGAATTTGCATCTCATGAACCGTCACATTCCGGAATTCCCGCTCCAGCTTTTCCCCGGCGCCCTTCAGCATTGCACAGTGGAACGGCGCCGAAACCGGGAGCTTCATCGCCCGTTTTGCGCCGGCCTCCTTTGCCAGCTCGCAGCATTTTTCCACCGATGCAACTGCGCCTGAAACAACAATCTGTCCCGGGCAGTTAAAATTTGCCGGCGCGCATACGCCCAGATCAGAAGCCTTCTCGCAGCATTCCACAACCGCTTCCGGCGCCAGCGCAATGATGGCCGCCATCGCACCCTCGCCCTGCGGTACCTCCTCCTGCATATACTTCCCGCGCTTTTTCACCAGCTTTACCGCATCCTGAAATTCCAGCGAGCCGGATGCAATATGCGCCGTATATTCGCCCAGGCTCAACCCTGCGACAACGTCCGCCTGCACGCCCTTTTCCTCCAGCACCCTTAATGCCGCCGTGCTCATGGTCACAATGGTGGGCTGTGTGTTTTCTGTAATCATCAGCGTGTCCGCATCGCCGTTAAAAACCATCTCTTCCACGCTGAACCCCAGGCTTTCAGACGCTTCTTCAAATACATGTTTCGCACAGGCAAAATTGTCGTACAGCTCCTTGCCCATGCCGACGGCCTGTGCACCCTGCCCTGCAAATACAAATGCCGTTTTACCCATAATAGCCTCCTATAAAACCTTATCTTCTATCTTTTTCGCAATGTCCGCAACGTTGCAAAACAATTCCTTAATAATCTGTGCGCACGGCAAAATCTCATGCACCATGGCGGCGCTCTGCCCTGCCATCAGCGACCCCATTTCCACGTCGCCCTCCTGGAACGCCCGGCGCAGGCCCCCAACGCCCAGCGCCTCGATCTCCTCGAAGCTCGCGCCCTCTTTTTCCAACCGTTCGTATTCCTTGGTCAATTTGTTTTTCAACGCCCGCACCGGCGCGCCGTTCGCACGCCCCGTGACAACCGCATCCCGGTCTTTCGCCTTAAGCACGGCCTGCTTGTAGTTGTCATGGGCGATGCATTCTTCAGAACAGATAAACCGCGTCCCAACCTGGATCCCGTCCGCGCCCAGCGCAAATGCCGCCGCTGTCCCGCGCGAATCCACAATGCCGCCCGCCGCGATAACCGGCACTTCCACGGCTTCCGCAACCTGCGGGATCAACACCATCGTCGTCAATTCGCCAATATGCCCGCCGGCCTCCGTGCCCTCTGCGATAATCGCATCCGCGCCGCTTTTTTCCATCCTTTTTGCCAGCGCCACGCTGGGTACCACCGGCAGCACCTTGATGCCCGCTTCCTTTAACGCAGGCATATACTTGGCGGGATTCCCCGCGCCGGTGGCAACCACCGCCGGCCGTTCCTCCAAAATCACCTGCATGACTTCGTCGGCAAACGGGGACATCAGCATCACATTCACGCCGAAGGGCTTATCGGTCAGCGTGCGCGCCTTTTTGATTTCCGCCCGTACCGCGTCCGCCGGCGCGCCGCCTGCGGCAATCAGCCCTAAGCCGCCGCCATTGGACACCGCCGCCGCCAGCTCCGCCGTTGCGACCCATGCCATGCCGCCCTGTATGACCGGATATTCAATACCCAATAATTCGCATATTCTCGCTTTCATAGTATCCTGTTCCTTTCCACACTTCTAAAATTATATTTGAAGTACTGCCGCGCCCCAGGTCAGTCCGCCGCCGAAGCCCACAAGGACAATCTTATCGCCCGGTTTCGCCCGGCCGGATTTTACCGCTTCATACAACGCCACCGGGATGGATGCGCCGGATGTGTTCCCATATTTCTGGATGTTCACAAACACCTTGTCGTCCGAAATACCCATGCGCTTTGACGCGCCGTAAATGATCCGCGTATTCGCCTGGTGCGGCACAATCAGCGCAATGTCATCCATTGTCAGGCCGGCCTCTGCGACGACCTTGCTGGCCGCTTCCGCCATGATTTTTACCGCAAACTTCATCACTTCCGCGCCGGCCATAAAAATTTTCGACGCATCTTTCCCAACACGCTTTTCCGTTTCCTCCGCATCCGCTTTTAAATCCAGGCTGGTCAGCTTCATGCCGTCAGCGCCGTTGGCGCCGATATCGACTGCCATAACGCCGGGTTCCGCGGATGCTTCCAAGACCGCGGCTCCCGCCGCATCGCCAAATAAAATACAGGTCCCGCGGTCTTTATAGTCTGTGATTTTGCTCAAAGTGTCCGCGCCGATGATCAGGATTTTTTGATAGGTGCCGTTTTCAATGAATTGCTTTGCAATCGCCAGCGCCGTGACAAACCCTGAGCACGCTGCATTGATATCAAATGCCGCCGCATGGGCTGCACCAATATTTTTCTGCACTACGCAGGCGCAGGACGGCGTATGGTAATCCGCCGTAATTGTCGCCACAATGATTAAATCCAGCGCTTCCGCTGCCATGTGCGCATCCTCCAGCGCCATCCGCGCGGCTTCGGTGGCCATGTCGGAGGTATATTCGTTATCCTTCGCAATCCGCCGTTCCTTGATCCCCGTCCGCTGGGTAATCCACTCGTCGTTTGTTTCCACAATCTGTTCCATATAAGCGTTGTCGTACACCTTTTCAGGAACATAATACCCATAGCCTGTAATTTTTGCATTACTCATCTTTGATAACCTCCATAGACCCGATGTGGCCCTCTATATTTTGAATGACGTTTGTCTCAACAAATTTTTTTGCCTGGATAATGGCAGAAAACGCGGCCTTCGCGTCTGAAGAGCCATGCCCTTTAATCACGGGCTTTTTCACGCCCAAAAGCGGCGCGCCGCCGTATTCGCGGTAATCCATCATCTTTTTAAATTCTTTTAAGCCCCCCGCGACGAACAGGCTCCCAATTTTCGTAAACATATTTTTCAAAAACAGGCCCTTGACCTTTTTCGAAATGACTGATCCCATGCCTTCCACGGTCTTGAGGATCACATTCCCAACAAACCCGTCGCAGGTAATGACGTCCGCATTGCCCTCCATGACGTCCCGGCCCTCAATATTGCCGATAAAATTCACCCCGGCCCGCTGCAGGAGCGGATACGTTTCCTTCGTGAGCGCATCGCCTTTGCCTTCCTCCTCGCCGTTGCTCATCAGGCCGACCCGCGGCCGGTCGATGTCCAGCACATTTTTCATATAAATGCTGCCCATCACGGCAAACTGCACCAGGTTTATGTCTTTGCAATTTGTGTTTGCGCCCGCGTCAATAAGCAGCTTCGGGCCCTTATCTGTGGGGAGCAGCGTCGCCAGCGCCGGACGGGATACACCTTTGCTCCTGCCGACAATCAGCAGCCCTGTTGCCAGCAGGGCGCCGGTGTTTCCCATGGACAGCATCGCGTCGCCCTTGCCCTCTTTCAACAGCCTGCCCGCCACCACAACAGACGCATTCTTTTTCGCCCGTACAGCCTTTGCCGGCTCTTCGTGATTCGTAATCACCTCATCCGCATGGACAATTTCAAGACGGTTTTTGTCAAACTGGTATTTTGCCAGCTCCCGTTCAATCACGTCGCGCTTTCCAACAAGCACGATGTCCACGCCCAATTCCCGGGTCGCCCGGGCCCCCGCCTCCACCGGGGCCGCAGGCGCATGGTCGCCTCCCATGGCGTCTATGATAATTTTCATGTTCCTTTCCTTTCTGCTTCCGCCGTAACAGCCACGTTAAATTTCCCGCGGAACACCTCGGCCAGCTCAACCTTGATTTTCACCCAAACGATAAATTCCCCGTCCCGCACCCGTTTCACTTCAAATTTGGCGACCAGCTTTTCGCCTTTTTTAACTTCTTTTATATACTTCACATTCGCAACCTTGATCAAAATCGTTTTCGCGTTCAGCAGCCCCAGGATTAGGTTCTCAGCAAAGGCAAACACCGCCTCCCCCCGGACGATATCCGTCCCCGGGAACGCCATGGATTCATCGGGTATAAGCACCGATATCCCGTCATGGTATGGGTTCAAATCCAACAGATCGCCCTGGGCGCTGTCCTTATGCAGGTTCCCGGCGGCCACGGATTTAATGCGCTCCCGGTATTCGGCGATCCCAAGCTCCGAACGGTCCAGCCGCACCGTTGCGACGCTGACCCCCAGCCGGCGCGCCAAATCCTCGTCTTTTAAAAATGGGTCGGCTTCCACCTGCCGCAGCAATTGCATCTGCCGTTTCCTCTTCAATTCCGCCCTGCCCATTTTCACACCACCTACAAGCAATTTTTATGACCTGCTAATAAATCATTGCAATCATTATACCCTATAATCTTCCATATTGCAATACCTTTTTTTAAAATTCACAAATTGTACACAATATTTTGTATACCGCCTTTTTTCAAGCCGCATGCCGTTGTATGTCGAAAAACGCCGCATCCGGGCAGCTTGTCCCAACAAAAAATAGCACCAAGTCCTATCGGTGCTATTTTTTCAGCATTATTTCTCTTCAATTTGACATCTTTTGCAGCAGAAATCGCACTTGTTTTTATCTTCCGTCACTTCTCCGGAGCGCGCCTTGTAATCCTCAATTGCAGCACGGATTGCCTCCTCCGCCAACACAGAGCAATGGATCTTTTCCGGCGGGAGTCCGTCGAGGGCCTCCATAACCGCTTTGTTGGTCAAGGCCAGAGCTTCGTCAACCGTTTTCCCTTTCACCATTTCCGTCGCCATGGAGCTGGTCGCAATCGCCGCGCCGCACCCAAACGTTTTGAACTTTACATCTTTGATAACATTATCCTCAATATCCATGTAAATTTTCATAATATCGCCGCATTTCGCATTGCCGACCTGGCCGACTGCGTTTGCATCTTCAATCTCCCCCACATTACGCGGATTTGAAAAATGATCTAAAACCTTTTCGCTGTACATAGAATCAACCCTTTCCAAATGAACTTCAGCTATTAATTTTTCTTTAAAACTTCCTCATATAACGGCGACATCATGCGCAGCCGTTCAATAATCGGCGGCAACGCTTCGAGCACATACGCCACCTCTTCATCCGTTGTGTCCTCCCCAACGCTCAGGCGCAGGGAGCCATGGGCGATTTCATGGGGCAGCCCGATCGCCAGCAGCACATGGGACGGATCCAGCGACCCGGATGCGCAGGCGCTCCCGCTGGAAGCGGCGATGCCCTTCATGTCAAGCATCATCAAAATTGATTCGCCCTCCACATATTGAAATGAAAAATTCACGTTGTTGCAAAGCCGCGTTTCATCCGCCGGCCCATTCAGACGGCAGTACGGGATCCGTTCCATAATACCTTTGATCAGTTTGTCCCGCTTGTCCTGCATTGCTGCCATGTTTTCATCCAAATGTGCCGTGGCAAGCTCAATGGCCTTTGCCATCCCCGCTATCCCGGCAACATTTTCGGTGGCGGCGCGTTTTCCCCGCTCCTGCCCGCCGCCGTGGATCAGGTTTGAAATCCGGACGCCGTTCTTGATATACAGCGCCCCAACACCCTTGGGGCCATGAAATTTATGCGCCGATATCGACAGCATGTCCACGCCCAATTCATGCACATCCACCTTCATATGTCCAATGGCCTGCACCGCGTCGGTGTGGAAAATAATTTTATGTTCTTTTGCAATCTCACTGATTTCCCGGATGGGCTGGATCGTGCCAATCTCATTGTTTGCCGTCATAACCGTGATGAGAATGGTTTTTTCCGTAATCGCCGCTTCCACATCCGCCGGATTCACCCGCCCAAATTCATCCACAGGCAGATAGGTCACCTCATACCCGTTCTTCTCCAAAAATTCACAGGACCCCAGCACCGCATGATGTTCAACCTGTGTGGTAATAATGTGGTTGCCTTTGCTTTTATATGCATTGGCAATCCCCTTAATTGCCCAGTTGTCTGCCTCGCAGCCTGAACCGGTAAAATATATTTCGTTGACTTTTGCGCCAATTGCATTTGCAACGGTTTCGCGAAAACGGTATACGGCTTGCTCGGCCGTGCGGCCAATCGCATAAAACTTCGAGGAGGCGTTGCCGTAATGTTCCGTATAATATGGAAGCATGGCGTCAAGGACTTCCTTTTTCAAAGAGGTTGTCGCGTTGTTGTCCAGATAAACAGACATGCTCATTTTATACATCTCCTTTCGAACTATGGATACCCAACATTTGAATACCCTTTCATATTTTACCGCGATCCTATATATTTGTCAATATGTTTTATAAAATTTATACAATAATTGTACATTTATTTTCTTCTGTACTTTTCAAGCAAATTGTTATATAATAAATATTATTTGCGAAAAGGCGGAAAAATATGAATGTTACGGGAATCATTGCAGAGTATAATCCATTTCACAACGGCCATCACTATCAAATAAAAGAAGCAAAAAAGCAGGCGGATGCAGTCGTTGCAGTGATGAGCGGCAGCTTTGTCCAACGGGGCGACGTGGCGCTTTATGACAAATGGGTGCGGACGGAAGCCGCGCTTTTAAACGGCGTGGACCTGGTTTTAGAGCTGCCCGTTTGCTATGCCTGTGCCACAGCCGAACGCTTCGCATACGGTGCAGTGGCGACGCTGGATGCCCTGGGCATCGTTGACACCCTATGTTTCGGCTCCGAATCGGGCGATATCCGGGCGCTGGAGCACGCCGCTGCGCTGCTGCTGGAAGAGCCTCCCGCCGTCTCAGAGAAGATCAAACGTGGTTTGGAAGCAGGGCTCCCCTTTCCGGCAGCGCGCCATGAAGCCTTTACAGACGTCGTTCCGCCCTCCCTGTTACGGGAACCCAATAACATTTTGGCATTGGAGTATATTTGCGCATTAAAAAAAATAAAGAGTGCCATGAAGCCTTTTACAATCCGGCGTATCGGCGCAGCATATCACGCGGAGCATTCCGCGGGCTCCATCGCCAGCGCCGCAGCGATCCGCCGGATGCACGACGACGGCGTCCCTTTTGATGCAGTTGTCCCTGCATCCGCAATGCATCTGTACTGCAACGCTCCCACCCATTCGATCTCCCGCTTGAATACAGCCGTCACCTATCTGCTTCGCACCGCATCCCCCGCGTGGCTCCGCAGCCTGCCGGATGTCACAGAGGGGCTGGAACACCGGTTTATCCAGGCTGCCCGGCAGTATAACACCTTTGCAGAAATCGCCGTACATGTAAAAACAAAACGATATCCCCTGTCCCGCATAAGGCGTATTTTAATAAATGCCCTGCTGCACATGGATAAAGATCTTTGCCGGCAGCCGCCGGGATATATACGCGTATTGGGCATGACGCAAACCGGAATCAAACTGCTGGCTCGCGCAAAAAACACATGCCGTCTGCCCATCATTGTTAAAACAGCAGATTACAATACGCCAAAAGGGATGTTTCAAAAAGACTTATTGGCAACAGATATCGCAGCGCTATGCGCAGCTGCAGGGGGACACTGCGCAGGGTTTGATTTTAAACGTTCGCCAATTATTATAAAAAATTTACCATAAATTCCAAAATTGTAGGTTTGTCAAACATATTGGACAATGAACTCATTAGGAG